>MVQR01000014.1 GCA_002067815.1 Syntrophus sp. PtaB.Bin001
ATTTTTGTAGTAGCCTTTCATTACATTATCCCCACGAACGATCAGTTCGCCGACTTCACCTCGGGGACATTCCTTGCCGTCTTCGTTAACAATGCGGATTTCCACGCCGGGAATTGCTGTTCCAATGGACCCGGGTTTCTGAGGACCGTCGGGTCTGCACAGGGTGCATACGGGAGATGATTCGGTCAAGCCGTAACCCTCGACCAGTGTTGTATGGAACTTTTTGTTGAATTCAGGAATATATTGCGGGGGCATGGTTGAGCCACCGGTGATGCAGAATTTCAAGGAGCGGATATCATACTGGTCCGCTTCTTCATGGAGAAGCATCCCTAGAAACAAGCGGGGAACGCCGGAAAGAAAAGTGACTTGCTCCCGGCAAATAATCTGTAAGATTTCATCGACATTGAACGAGTCCAGCAGGACAAGGCTGGCGCCGACACGGATGGCGCCCAGCATGTTGGCGACGGCGCCGAAAGAATGAAAAAGGGGGATGACCGAAATGCCCCGGTCAGTATCTCTTACATGGCATAAATCACCCAGCAGGGCGGACTGCGTGACTAGATTATGGTGAGTCAGTTGCGCTCCCAGGGGCTTTCCCGTAAGGCCGGCCGTATAAATCATAACGGCTGGATCGCCATCGGCAAGCTCCGGGATCTCCAGAGAAGAGGAAGACTCTTCAATAAGGGACCAGAAGGACAAAAAGGTTCCTGATAAAAACGGAGGATTTTCCTGTTCGGTGGTAACGATCAGACTTCGGCAGAGGGGGACTTGCTGAAGAATGGATTCATAACGGCCGGCACAGTCTGCCGTGGTTACGAGGGTTTTGGAATCGCTGTTGTTCAGAAGATATTGCAGCTCGTAGGCTGTTGATGCCGTATTAATCGTTACCGCCACTGCGCCGATCTTCTGGGCGGCAAAATAGGTGATGACGAACTCCGGACAATTTGGCAAGACAATCGCTACCTTGTCATTCTTTCCCACTCCCCGGTTTTTGAGGGCATTGGCCAAGGCGTTGACCGCAGCGTTCAAGTCCGCATAGGTAAGCCGGCGGTCTTCATAAACGAAGGCAACGTGTTTCGCATAGCGGTGACAGGTTTCATCCAGCATCTGTCCCAGATTCATTTTGTTTCCAACCTTCCTCAAAATCGTGCCCCCTCTTAACACAGCAAGAGTAATTTTTTCAATAAAATAAAATGATGGATTTGTTGATGATCACACATGTCTCCGACCGGAAAAGGAGGAGTTACGAGTTATACCGATTTGGCTGCCTTAGTTCCGGTTGACAAAATGAATCCGTTAAACTATATCCGTCGACCGGATCCAAGGGTATGATTTCCGTTCCGCAACAAAGTGCCCTCTTCGTTGCCTGGTTGTTTTTTAAATACGCAGTGTTCGCCTTCGCTGGCTTTGATTGATATGCCGCCTTGATGCCATTTCTGATTAGGATCGGGATTCATGAGTAAATCTCATATTTTGCAGCAAATTTAATAAATTGAGAATGGAAAGGTTATGAAGAAAAGGATACATTTTCCTCTCTGGATTGTTTATGGAATACCCGTCTTTTTGTGGGCTTACACTTATTTTTACCATATATACAATATTTCTAATGGATTACAGGTTTATAGAGAATATGGATTTATTGAAAATGTGACAGATGTTATGCTTTTAATTGCGATTATTCTTTTCTTAGTTTGTCTTAAGAAAGTCGAACTATTCTGGGAGAAATTGTGGCTGCTGGTCCTTGCGGCGGGAGCTATATATTTTCTGGGGGAAGAAATCAGTTGGGGGTATCATTTGTTTCATTATCATGTCAGTGATGAATGGGTTCAATTGAATTGCCAAAAGGAGCCTAATTTACATAATCTACCGGGAATTTACGGAATCCTCTTCGATAAGCTGCCAAGGCAACTCTTGTCAATCGGAGTCATCATTGGTGGAATACTTGGAGTTATTGCTGATCGCAGGGATTCCTGGCCGAACAACATTTTGTTTCGCCGGTTAATTCCCTCCGGGGAAACTCTATTTGTAGCCGTTGCCGCCAGCGTAGTAACGGTTCCGGAAAAGATTCTGGAACACATTTGGGCGGAAACCCCGAAATGGTTCATACTCGGCAATGCCGGAGGAGAATTGAAAGAAGGCTTTCTGGCTTTTTTCATAATGCTTTATGCATATGGACTCTTCCGCATTTTTTCTCACTCTTCCGGGAATGGGGTGGTGGATTCGGTCCGCACTGCCTCCCCCCCTGACATTCAATAGAAAGATCGGAGAAGCGCCTTTCAGTTTCTGCAAGCCTTTTTCTTTTCAGTCCACATCTTCAACCAAAACCAAAGAACGGCAAGGATGACCACGGCGGCGACAATATAGGCAAAACTGGTTTCTATAGATTCCTGCTTGACCCCTTTGCCGATAAGGGTAAAGGGAATGGCTTGCGGAAGAAGTCCGATTGCCGTACCGATGAGAAAATCTCTCCGTTTTACCGGGGACAAGCCGAGCATCAGATTGATGACCATTCCATGAATTGGAATCTGCCGGGCAAGAATTACTGCGGGAATTCCTCCCCGTTCAACAAGTTTTGCAAAACGGTCGAGCTTTGGATAGCGGGTGACAATATAGTTCCTTCCCACACCTCTGACCAAGGAAAAAACGATAAAGCAAGCGATAATTGTTCCCGCCACGCTATACAGCAATCCCTGGAAAAGACCGAAAAGCATTCCTCCGATGGTGCAGAGGAGAAGTCTGGGAATCCCGATAGTGACCAGCACCGCCACACTGACCGTGAAAAGGAATGGGGCAAGCGTGCCATAGCCGCTAATCCTTTCGCAGAAAGTCAGTATGCTTTCCCGATACTGCCCGAGTGGAGACAGATGCAGGGCAAGGATAACAAAGAATAAAACAAGGATGAAAAGGACTTCTTTCTGCAGGGGCGGAAAAGAAGTCGAACCCGGTTTTTCAATCAGGCGCTTTGAGTCCGCATCGGTACGGTTCTTCGATAGCGGGATGATGTTATCGCAGTGCCTGTTGTTTTGAAAGATATTCCGTTTCAACTCTGTCACCCCGGATTGCCCGCTTTTTTATCCAGCGCATGGCAAAACAGTCTATAATTCCGCGCCACAGCCTGTTTCCGATGCCGTATTTGGTGTATCCTAGCATCCGTGGACGGTGGTTGACGGGTATTTCAACCACCTTATATCCTTGAAATCTGAGAAGCGTCGGTAAAAAGCGATGCATGCCGTTGAACACCTGTATCTGCCGGAGTGAATCCCGTCGGATTGCGCGGAAAGTGCAGCCGGCATCGGAGATCTTATCCCCGGTGATGAAGTTTCGGTAAGCATTCGCAATTTTCGATGAGTACCTCTTCACAACCGAGTCCATTCTTTTCCTGCGCATCCCGCATACCGCGGCTACATCGTCCTTTAAAGAATCGAGCAGAGCGGGAATATCAGCCGGATCGTTCTGCTGATCCCCGTCCATTGTGATGATAATTTCACCGTCGGCATAGGCGAAGCCGGTTGCCTGTCCCGCACTTTGGCCGAAATTGATGCGATGGCGCAATATGCGTAGACAGGGTTTTATCTGCCGGAGTTTCTTCATAACATCATAGCTGCCATCGGTGCTGCAGTCGTCAATCAAAAGAATCTCATAGGGTTTCTCGATTTTATCGAGAACCTCTTGAATTTCATCCACAAGAGGTTCGATGTTTTCTTCCTCGTTAAACACTGGAATGACAACGGACAAGTAAACTGAATGGTAATTATTTTCAGTACCCATTTTCACATTAATAACCTTCCGCTCAAAGCGTGTTGCTGCATTATAGCCAATACCTACGGCAAGAAGGGATATAAATTATTTTGTCAGAAAGACAAGGTCTGTCAAGATATATTTCTCCATAGGAGCAGCAGATAGCGGGGGAACGATAACAACATCTCCAGCTTGATTATCCGAGTCGCATTATATAATGAAACCAATCATTATTCTATTAACGCCTAAATAGGCGACCCTACATCCGATATATTTCTTTAGGCTTAAAATAGTATCAAGACCGTACACATGGAATTTAATTCCGAGGACAGTTGGAGAATCCATTCGACATAGTCATCAATACAAATTGTTTGAAAGACATTTCATTACGTATGATTGTTGATCTTTTACGGCGATGTCCTGCTTCCCAACTTGGATTGCCGAATTGAACAGCCGGGCTTCACGTATTTTCCTCCGAGTGCGGCGGACTCATAAAGCGCGGTGAGAATTTCTATGTTCTTTTTCCCTTCCGGCGCCTCAACAAGTGCGGGTTTGTCGTGCAGAATGGCATCGATAACGTTCGCCAGGTACGGGGCATGCCCGTGCCCGTAGACATTCGGGATTTCCTGCGACGAGGTATTCTGCATCCGGGCGTCTTCGGGCTGTTCATCCTTGAATTTCCAGTAGAGTATTTCGTTGACAGCCCGGCCGCCGATGATGACGGACCCCTTCTCACCGAGAATGCTCAGGGAACCTTCAAGGTCCTCAGGTCTCGAAGCAACCGTTGCCTCATAGGCGCCGAGAGCGCCGGAGGTGAATTTGAAAGTGGCGAGTGATGTATCTTCAACCTCAATGTCGAGCAGCCTCGTTGCCTGGATGCATTGCATGGTCTCGATGGGGCCCATAAACCACTGGAGAAGGTCGAGATGATGGCTCGCCTGTTGAGACATGACGCCTCCATCCAGTTCCCATGTGCCGTGCCAATTATCTTGCTCGTAATAGGACTGCTGTCTCATCCATCTTACGCGGACCGTGCCCATCACGAGTTTCCCGAAACGGCCGGCATCGAGGGCTTGTCGTGCCGCGACCACGGCGGGGTTGAAACGGTTCTGTTTTACGACGAAAAGACGGCAGTTATTCTCAGTGCAGCTTCTGATCATTTCGTCACAGTCCGATACACGGAGGGCCATCGGCTTCTCTACGACAATGTGTTTGCCGTATCGGGAAATGTCGATCACGTGACGGGCATGATATCCTGTAGGGGTGGCAATGTCTACGATATCGATTTCCCCATGCTTCGTCATCATTTCATGGTAGTCAAGATAGGAAGGAACACCGAATTCTTCTGATTTCGACTTCGCTTTCTTTTCGTCGATATCGGATACCGCAATTAGTTCCGCATTGATGTTGCCCGACGTCAAAGCCTTCAAGTGATTGTTGGAAACACGCCCGCATCCAACGACGGCAAATTTGAGTTTTTTGTGCTGTGTCATAGTATTTACCTCTTTAATTTCTTGCAGTTCCAACTCCATTTTCGGCAATATAGAAGTACTGGTTATGTCTGCCGGCATCGTTGCTTCGTCTCCATCCAGATCTTTAATCCTAGCCAAATGCAGGCAAGAATGGCTACGGCGATCACGATATAGACAGCGCTCTTTTCGAGGGATCCCTGTTTCATTCCCGTTCCGACAAGGGTGAACGGTATGGCTTCCGGGAAAAGACCGATGGCTGTGCCGATTAGGAAATCTTTCTGTTTGATTGGGGACAAGCCGAGCACAAGATTGACAACCATTCCGTGAATAGGCATTTGCCGGGCAAGAAGGACGCCGGGAATGCCTCCACGTTCGAGGAGCTGTGTGAAACGATTGAGCCTCGGGTAGCGGCCGATGAGGAAATCTTTTCCAACCAATTTTACAAAGGAGAAAACGATATAATAGGCGAGCATTGTTCCGGTTGTGCCGTATAGCAGTCCCGGAAAAAAACCGAAAAGCATTCCCCCGACGGGGCAGAAAAGTAGCCGGGGCACACCAAGACATACCAACAAGGTTGTGCTCGCCATGAAGATGAAAGGCGCAAGGAGCCCATACGCATTGACTTTTTCACAGAATGCCAAGTATTGTTTCCAGTATTGTTGAAGCGGAGAAAAATGCAAGACGAGGAGAATTACAAGGAAAGCGGCAATAAAGATGAAGTATTTACGTACGGACAGAATGGACTGGAACTGCGGCACTGCACACTGGTTCCTGTGGGCCGTATTCACAGAATTGTCTGCGGAGGGATAGAGGTTCATATCATTCCCATTATCGAGGAAAGTATTCCGATTCAACCCGGTCCCCCCGGAACGCCCGCTTCCGTAGCCAGCGCATAGCGAAACAGTCTAGAATGCCGCGCCACATCCTGTTTCCGATTCCGTATTTTGAATAGCCCCGCGTTCGCGACCGGTCATTGACCAGTATTTCCACAACCCGATAGCCCTGAAGTCTGAGTATCGTTGGCAGAAAACGGTGCATGCCATTGAATGTCTGCATCTGCCAAAGCGCACTCCTGCGGATCGCACGATATGTGCAACCGGCATCTGAGATTGTGTCGCCGGTAACGAAATTTCGGAAAGCGTTAGCCGTTCTTGACGATATCTTTTTCACAATCGTGTCCATTCTTTTGCGCCGCACGCCACAGACCGCAGCTACATCATCATGCAAAGCATCGAGCAGGGCGGGGATATCGGCGGGATCGTTTTGTTGATCCGCATCCATCGTAATGATTATTTTGCCCTTTGCGTAAGCAAACCCTGTTGCCTGTCCGGCGCTTTCACCGGAATTGATGCGGTGAAGGAGAATGCGGAGATATGGCCTTGTCCGCTGGAGCTTTTTCAAAACCTCCAGACTGGCGTCTGTGCTCGTGTCGTCAACGCAGAGGACTTCGTATTTCTTCCCGAGCTCGTCGAGGACCGGCTGAAGCTCGTCCATGAGCGGTTCGAGGTTATCCTCCTCGTTAAAGACCGGAATCACCACAGAAATATCGCAGGAATCATCGTGCATCTTATTGGCCGTTTTTCGCGTAGAATTCACTGATCGTTTCGCAAACGAATTGTGTTTCCTCTTTGGTCACGACGTGAGACATGGGAAGAGAGAGCATGTGCCCGCAGGCATATTCGGCGCGTGGATAGAATCCTCTTCCCTCGCGGAGATACTGAAAAGCCGGTTGGAGATTCAAGGAAACCGGATAATGGATGCCGGATTCAATCCCATTTCCCCGCAGGTGTTTGATGAGGGCTTCCCTGTCGGGGACAACGATGACGTAAAGATGGTACACCGGCTCCGAGTCGGAACTGGCCTGAGAAGTTCTCACCTGCCGGATGCCCTTGAGCCCTTCGTCGTACCAGGCGGCGACCCTGCGACGGCCTTCATTCCATTCATCTAGATGAGGCAGGCAAATTCGAAGAAGGGCGGCTTGGAGGGCGTCGAGGCGGCTGTTCATCCCCTCGAATTCATGGTCGAACTTACTCTCCCGGCCGTGATTCAGGAACATCCTGATCTTTCTGGAGAGGTCAGGATCTCTTGCGGTTACAGCGCCGCCGTCTCCAAATCCCCCGAGGTTCTTTGATGGGAAGAAGCTGAATACCCCGGCATCGCCCATCGTTCCCACTTTTTTCCCTTTATATTTGGCGCCCTGGGCCTGGGCGCAGTCTTCTAAGAGAAAAAGATTATACTTTTGTGCGATGGCAAGCGCCCTGTCCATGTTGACAGGATGGCCATAAAGGTGAACGGGGATCAGGGCCCTTGTCTTGTTGGTAATTTTTTTTTCCATCTGATCGAGGTCAAGATTGAAACTGTCATTCCCAAGATCACAGAAAACGAACTGTGCTCCCGTGAGGCTAATCGCCTCTATGGTGGCGATGGCCGTATGGACCGTTGTGATGACTTCATCGCCGGGGCCGATTCCTTTTGCTTTCAAGACAGCGAAAAGGCCATCCGTGGCGCAGCCGCAGCCGCAGACCTTATCGACCCCAAGCCAGCCGGCCATTTCCCTTTCGAACATCTCCACTTCCGACCCGCCTATGAACATGCTGCTGTCGAGAACGCGTATCGCTGCGTTGTGGAGTTCCTCTCTGATCGGCTCATGCATCTTGCCCAGGTCAAGGAATTTGACTTTCATTAACTATCATCCCCTTTATTAATACCTTCTTTCAAAGAAGGGCAAACTCTTAACACAACGACTGTATTTTTTACAATAAAATAACAAGAATGGAATTAACAGGGTTAGTCAATCAAAAAATAATCGGTCGATATGTCCTGTGGGTCACCTGTACGATGCTTGTGGTATCTTTGAAATGGAAGACTTACAACGGGACCCGCTGGCGAGTATATACAGCGTTTTATTGGTTTCTCCAAAGTTGGGAATTTGCTCCAACAGACATAGCCCGGGTCCCTTCGCATTGCTTATGTGTTTGTTCCCTGCCAACAGAAGGAATGATTTGCCGTCGGCCAGCATTTTTTCCAGCTCTGCCTTTTGCACGACAGGAATCGGTTTCCCGTAATAATAGACGAGCTGAATTGATTCCACAGAGAAAAAATATACCGGGGCATTTCCTCGCATGCCATCCAGTCTGGCTGCAAGAGGAGGGAAAGCAGCGTATCGATGGGACATTGTGCGGGCTTGCACGAAAGTGTAATAGCCGATGTAGCCGGCAATCAGCAATGCACTGAAGGCAGCCAGCACAACAGTGACGGATTGCCGATGCCGCTTAACCTGTTCGAGGCTATTTGCTAACACCATGCTAAGCCACACGGCCAAAGCTGGATACATGGGTAGAATGTATTTGTCCCTTTTGAAATTGAAGAAGGAAAAGATAATCAGAGGAACCAGCGCGGCAAGTCCAAAAAACCGTCCCGCCTCAGTGTCAGAAAGTTTCTTGAATTGGTCCCATGGTTTCCAGAGTAAAACAAGTATCCATGGTGTAAAGCCCGTCACCGCCGATTGAAGATAGAAGTAGAAGGGCTGGAGCTTCTCTCCTCTGATAGTTGAAATTTCGTTTGAAATGACCCCGAACAGAGGCGCCCCTTGCAACTGCGCATTGACATAGATGAACCACGGGAAGGCTATCAGGGAAAACAGAAGCCAGCCGCGCCAATCAATCAGCCCTTTCAAGGCGTGGTTACTGCGTGCCAAAAACCCGTAACATAATATCGGTGGCAGGAAGAACAACAAGGCTACAGGTCCTTTTGTCAGGAAGGCAAAACCCACCATGGCATATGCCCCATAAAGTCGGTAGCGACTTCCCTGCCGAACATATTCAAAATAGAATAACAGAGAGGAAAAGACACAGAAGGTCAGCAGCATTTCCAACTCCGCTAATCGAGCCTGGGCGGTGAAAAAAGATGAAGTGATCAGAATCAGAACACCAAAAAGCGCAGCCCAACGTCCGATATATTCCTTCAAACCGAAAAAGAGCATCCATACCAGACACATCGCGCTGAGTGCCGAGGGCAGTCGGAGCACCCATTCGGAAGTGCTGTTGGCAAGAAGTCCGAATATTGCTCCAAACCAGTAGAAAAGGGGCGGCTTTTCGAGATAGATGCTACCGTTCATTGTCGGTATCAGCCACGAGTGATTAGCCATCATCTCCCGAAGCACTACGAGCCGTCGCCCTTCGTTATGTGTTAGAAGAGGGATCGACCATATATTCCAGAAAAAAACCAGAATCGATCCGGCAACCAGCATACACAAGAAAATGTTATACAGCCGGTCTTCAAAGCCGGTATTTCCAAAGGCTGATTTTGTTGAATCTTTCATGGCAGTCCTTTCTCGTAAAGGGCTTTATCTTCCGTAGAGTCGCTTTTCACCGCGCTTTTTTGATGCCATAGAATCGTCAGTAGGGCCATTAGAGTAAATACAAGCGTTTCCGTAACGGGGTGAAAGATGTTTCCAACCAGGCCCGCCGTGTAGATGGCGGTGAAGGCGGCTAAAACGCCAAGTCCCTGCCGACCTAAAAAGCTTGTGGCCCCCATCCTGGCTAGGAGGCATCCCGTACGGGCAACAGCGACAAGGAGCCAGCAATAAAGAAGTATCCCGACGATGCCCAGGTGTACCGCTAAATCGAGAAGAAAATTATGGGGAAGATACGGCTTTTCCGTGTGAAAACGGGCAGGCAGTTTGTCGTTGGTCCGCTGCCAGTGTTTTTTGAGATCGGTGCTGAATCCGTAACCTGTCAAGGGCTGTTCAACGGCCATGTTAAAGAATGTTGCATAAATGGCTACGCGGTTATCTTTGCCTTCCATCAAGCGGTTGAACTTTTTCTGCCAGATCGACGGGGATATGTAAAAAAGGAGAGATACGACCACGGCC
This sequence comes from Syntrophus sp. PtaB.Bin001, assembly GCA_002067815.1. Lineage (GTDB taxonomy): Bacteria > Desulfobacterota > Syntrophia > Syntrophales > Syntrophaceae > Syntrophus. The sequence goes on from MVQR01000014.1 coordinate 10,084, forward strand.
AGCAGTGTAAACCCGACCATGGCCGTCCGGCGATGATGCCAAGCCAGGATGATCAGGCCACTCGCCATGGCGACAATTACGGTCCGCGAGTGAATGAAAAGCATTGCCGTTGCTATGGTTAAAAGTGCTGAAAATAAAAGTATGCGTCGGCCGGGTGTATGTTCTTCCCGCCAGAGAGACAGGCCGAGAAAAAGAACAACCACACAGAGATGCCCCATTCTGTTCGTATTCATAGACGGGCCAAAATTCAACCGATGCTTTAAAGGTGAGTATCCAAAGATGATGTAATACTGGACAATAGCCCACAAAGAGTACAGTGCCAGTGACAGGACCAGTATCCAAAAAATACGCCGAAAATCCTCCGGTTTGGTGAACACCGACGCAAGCAGCACATACAGAATGATCATCTTTACCAAGTGATTGTACACGTTTAAAAGGTTGTTCCCCGCATCGGCGGCCCAGAGACTGCTCAAAGCAGCCCACAGCGCAAATGCGAGCATCGGAATGATCAAGGGTGTCCGGACACGAAGCGTCAACATCCGTCCGGTAAACAGCCAGGCTGCACAAAGCACGGCCAGATAGAAAGAAATTTCACTCAAAGCCGTCACATGGGGAAAGGGGATGAGAAAGAGGAAAACAAGCAGGGAGCTGTAAAGAATTCTTTTCAGGTAGATGATTTTCACCTCGTCGAACATAGTGTTATTCCTTCCTAAAAGCGTCTGGCTTGATAATTTTCAGAACATCATCCCACATTTTGGCGACTTGCTGTCGCTGTATCTGTGCTGCGGCATAAACTTTTTTCTGGGTCATCTCTTTTTTGCCCGGTTCAAGGATCCCATTGATCACATCGCCGATTTTTCTCCTACCCCCTTCATCAATGGGTACCAGCAGCTCCGAACAATCGTAATCCTCGAAGAGGGTTTCATATTTGTGACTCCAGCCTGCACCGATACATGGAACTCCTTGTGATAGGGCACTGACAAGTGCATGGAATCGAGATGCGATTACGAGATCACACCGCCCCAGAAGGCCCTTGATTTGCAAAGCATTTTGCTCAGTGATTATTTCAATTCTGCCGTCTGCCGCATCCTGCAGTTGTCTTGCGGCAGGAAGATCCTTGTCCCCTCCATGAATTAGGAGGAAAGGCTTTATCCCTTTCAGGGCCAGGTGTTCGATGCAGTGTTTCAGAAAGGGAATGTAAAGTGCTCCCTCAGCCTTTGACCTCTTGTCAGTCATTTGATGGCTTGGAATGATGCAAACTCGATGTTTTTCTGCCTCCCACCATTTCGGAACCGTGCCGTGCACCAGATTCGTGAAATCCGGCGCCATTTTTACGTTTTTAGGCAAGGCAACTACATCAGCCATGTAGGCATAAGAAATCCGATCACGTGCAAAAATCAAATCAGCGTTCTCTACGAGCTTTTTCAAAGAGTCTCTGATGCGGCGACTGCTGAAAGGACCCAGCGCCTGAGGCAGCAGAATGACCTTTTTCCCTTTTCGTTTACAGGTGGCGGCTTGCTGGGCCATCAGAATCGTCTTGTGCTCTCCGAAGGTGTCGCCATAAGCATAACCTGATACGTCAAGGATCACATCGATTTCATCATCAAGAACGATACCGTACATTTCACGTATTTCGCGAGGCAAAATCTTTCCGATAAAATTCCACTGGATGCCGTGCCTATTCAAAGATGCCTTCTGGAGCAGACCGAGCCTGGACCTGTTGCCGTACGACGGCTGCCCATAGCGTGGCGCCATAGTGAAGGATGCTTCCGGTAAAGCGGATCCGATCGCCTGTAAAACCGCATAAAGCATCAGTTCCGCTCCCTTGTTCATAAAACCGGCGCCCTTTATTTCAATCAGCATCAATGCACCACCTTCGAAAAGGGCATACTCTGACTGAGCATGCGACCGTTCTTATCTGTTTTGTGTTCTGTTGTTCTCCATCAGCAAATTCTGAAGAAATCAGACACTAAAAATATTCAGTATACTTTGGAGCTGGAATGTGTTTTCAACGCCGCCGTGACTCTACTCAATATCTGCCTAATGTGGCTAAATTTTGGTTTGTGGCCTTTCTTTTCCGACATGCTGGTCTGCACCATGTCCTCCACCGATGCCAAAAGTGCTTTCCTTGATACATGGCGATCATGGGCTAAAGAGGACATGAGAATAGTCTTGTACGAATCGTCCGGCATGTGTTCCGTTGTTCCTGTGAGATAAGGATAGACTGCGGGGAGATCCATTCCCAAACTAAGCCATGCTTCAGCATAGCCTCTCCATTCACGCCGTTTTCGTTCGATCTTTTGCCCCCTGGTTATCTCGCCGTAATCGGCTTTTTTGAGATAAAGACGCTTACCCGAAACAGCCTCCCGAATTAATGTCCGGCCCTTTTCGGTGCGCACGATGACTGCAGATTCGCCATCCCGTCGGTCGATATCTTTGAGACCGTGAGGATCACAGACCGTGATGTCAGACAGGATATTCATCTTGTCGAAGCAGACTCTACACCGTGCCGGGGTAAAGGCGTTTTTGATGCGATTTCTGGTGCCGTCCGGCAATATCTTGGGCTCTTTGCCGGGATGGCCGATCACGACATTGCCCGGATATTGTGGGTGCGCCTTATCCCTGAAGTCGAATTTCAACGTTTCTTCTTCTGCTACAAAGCCGGCCTGTCTTATCAGATAATCGATGGCGCCGTATGTCATGACGCGATCGCAGACCAGGCCGATTTTATACTTTACATGTTGAACAAGCGCCGCATCAATATCCGCCATACTGCTGAGACCGTGGAAATGACAGGGCAGCCCGACCAGGGCTACGGGCAAGTTCCTTTTTCTGACATCCCGAAGAATTCCAAGAACGGGGATGGGGCAATACTTCGATTTCTGAGCGGAAAGAATCTGTTCCTTCGACTCGGCACAAAGTACGACCGGCCGGGGCGGATTCCCCGGGACCATGGCGCATACCACGGCGGCGCCGATTTCATGTGTCTCCAGCAAGTGCATGAGCAAGGCGGAGACAATACCGCCGCTCTGGCTGTTTACATAGAGTTTCCTGTCCGCCGCTTTGCCGACGTGGCATTCCAGAGCGGTACCTTCGAATGCCGATGTACGGATCGCGTTACGCAGATCCGTGCCGACATTAACGCTGGGGCATGCTTTGTAACAAAGTCCACATGCTGTGCACCGCTCTTTGTCAATGACAGGAAAGAGGTGCCCTCCCACTGTTTCCTCATAAGATATGGCTTCCTGCCGGCACACTGCGGCGCAGGCACCACAGGTGCAGCAAAGCATCTTTTCGACAACACAGGAAATGTCAGCTGTAATGTTCATACGAGACATCCATTACTATATCGTGTTTTTTAATGAAAAGATCCGGGGTAATTTCCTTTAACACTGCGCAATGTGTCCACTAGATCGTAAAGGGTGACACGCCGGGGATCCCTTATTTTTTTTCTCTTATTCCTCCATCGGTGAAATTTCTGAAAAGGTCTCTCGCTAACACTACTAGCCAAACTGTCAAGCAACTCTTTATTCCGGTAGCACTTTTTGAAAAGGCTATAAACGAGCTCCCTTTCATTGGGCTTCAAATCTTCACCCACGGAAATGAGAAGTTTCGACACCTCGCGGCAGGCGCTTTCCATGAGGGCTTCCCAGGGGTGACCCATTTCAAAATCCACATGAACGAATAGGTTGTTTGCGGCAAGAATGTTCTGGGTATTGGCATCGACGTGAAAAAGCAAATTGTCCTGAGTCCGAAAGGCAAGTTGATGCCGCTTGGACATATCCGTAAATAAGTTGATGAGATTTTTTTCCGACGAAGAATAACCCTTCTGAAGGAGCGATTTTAATGTCACCCCATTGACGAACGTTGTGGACAGATGAGGCACATCCTCGTATTTCGGGAAAGGGGAAACGACAATTTCCGGAACATGGAATCCTTTTTCCCGCCAATGCCTCAAATAAGATTCCTCGCATTCTTTCCGCTTCCGGGGAGGCCGGTATTCAATCGGCTGGCGCATGCCGATCCGGTTCAGCATACACCGGATTTCATACATAAAACGTGGTTTCTTCGGACCATAAACCTTGACAAACACGTATTCACCGTTGATGGGGATTCGATACGCTTCGTTGCTGTGAACGGACTTCAAGGCATAAGGCGCCAGCCGGTTCAGAAAATCATGTTCCCGATTTCTGAAATACATAAATTAGGTCCTGACTGAATACCGTGGGCCAGATTCTAGCCCTTATCGTTTTTTTGGGGGTAGTTAGTTGCCGGAGATCAAATCCCTGCCCCACAACCATTTCTTCAAAAGTTGGGCCTGTTTGAAAATTTACATGGGCTCCGGAGATCGGAGGAAATTTCCCGAACAGAAATTTAAGCCGATGATGATAATAACAGATGTTCGGGATAACGCTGATAAACCAGCCGTTCTTTCTCAAGGTTTTTCTCACATGCCCCAGAAACCCAATGGGGTCTGCCAGATGATGAACGATTCTGCTGGCGATGATGAGATCTAGAGGCGGATTGAAAACAGGCAAGCCGTTGTTGAGATCCCAGATTTGTACGCGGGATGTGTCAAATTTATAGAGACTGAAAACTTTTTCCGAGATTTCCAATCCGTATGTTTCGTAAAGTCCCGACAGTTCATTATAAACATGACCCGGTCCGACACCGCAATCCAAAACACGCGCCTTGCCTTCTCCGAGGATTACTTTGACAACTTCGACAATCCTGCGGTGAACGTCCGTATATTGATAATGTTTCCTTGCAATTCGATCATCCCAATAGTCATTGTAGTCGGAAATGCCAGGTTTTCCCATGATTACTCCTGATGATTTTCTTTGATCCAGGCAAATATCTTTTCCACCTGCTGCTTGTATGTGTATTGAGTCAGGACTTTCTGCTGTCCCGCGGAAGCAATGCACTCTCTCCGACCGTCATTTTCAAGATAGAATTTTACTTTTTCAAGCAATTCTTCGTTGGATTCAAAAACCTCAACCTCTTTCCCAATTTCAAATGCCGCTTCGATCCCCGGCGTCTTCCGCCCGAGATAGAAACCGCCGCAACCGGTAACAGCAAAAATCCGGTTGCTGAGATAACGTCCCGATATCGGAATGTCTGCGTCCTGTCCTATAAAAATTTTTACATTTCTGACGACATCGGCGAAATCTCTCATATATACTTCTTTTCCTGCCCATGCCCGGTGTACCCCACTCCGGAAATAAGGAATGTTTCTCCACTGTCTGGCAAGACGGGGGCCCCACCATTTGACGTCCACGGAATTTTTTCTCAAAAGGGCCACAAGTTCACAACGCTTTTTATAGATCGGATAGCCCATGGAGCCGATCATTGCCGCTTCCGCATAAGGTGCCCCCTTTTTGTCCGTTTCTTTGCCTGTGATGCCGAAAAACTCGGAATCAAAACCTTGAGGGATCCACTTAACATTTTTCACACCATTCTTGGCGAAAAATATTCCCGTGTCTTCCGTATTGGTGACGACGAAATCGTTGGCCTTGGCGAAGGGAAGCATCCAGTCCTGCATCATGCTGGTGGTCAGCCACAGGATCGTAGTGCAGCCCTTTTGTTTGAAATCCGCCATTAACCGGGGAGGCAGTTTTTCTCCTTTCAGGGTGAAAACATACCTGGGCTTCCTTTTTTCTACTATCTCAAGCAATTCATTCATGAAGTCGGCATGAGAGCGGTAGTCGTAACCGATTACGTCATATCCGAGCTTTTGCATGCCGGCGATCATGTACCGGCCGGAGTTGAGCGGCTGATCTATGGGACCGCAG
>MVQR01000015.1 GCA_002067815.1 Syntrophus sp. PtaB.Bin001
TTTCCTTAACCGCCCGGTAAGCCTCGAAGGACCCGTGATAATTCACATGATCACAGGTAGTATTAAGGAGGAGAGCAACAAAGGCGTGAAACTCCTGCACCCACTGGAGTTGAAAGCTGCTTACCTCTATGACCGCGTAATCGGCCGTCTGTGAGCCGGCTACATAATTCGCCAGAGGATTCCCGATGTTGCCGCCTACAAACACCTTCTTGCCGCACTTGCTGAGCACTTCTCCAATCAGACTAGTAGTAGTCGTTTTTCCATTGGTTCCGGTAATTGCGATCATAGGCGTCTTGAGATAACGGCAGGCCAACTCGAGTTCACTAAGAATGGGAATTCCTTTCTCAACTGCTTCCCGCAGGATGGGATTGTAAGGAGGAACGCCCGGTGATGGTACAACCATTTCCACTTTGTTAAGGACCGTGGAATCATAACCAGCTAATTCCACGTATTGACGGTTTTCTTCTCCCAATATGGGAAGCACATCGTCTTCCAGGGAAAGATGCTTTTCATCAGCCACGGCGATCTTGGCGCCCTGCGAAATCAACAATCGAGCGGAGGCGATCCCGCTTTTTCCCCAGCCAATAATCAGAATTCTCTGTCCCGACACGTCCATGAAATGAAGCCCTAGCGAAGTTTTAGTGTACTGATGGCCAGTAGGGCCAGCAGAATGGAAATAATCCAGAAACGGACGATAACCTTGGGCTCCGCCCATCCCTTTAATTCAAAATGATGATGAATAGGGGCCATCCGAAAGATGCGCTTTCCGTGAGTAAGCTTGAACCAACCGACCTGAAAGATTACCGAGAAGGTCTCTAGCACGAAGATTCCACCAACAATGGCCAGCAGGATTTCCTGCTTTGTCACAACGGCCAGGGCGCCAAGAGTTCCTCCCAGAGAAAGCGAACCGGTGTCTCCCATAAAAACCTGTGCGGGATATGTATTGTACCAAAGGAAACCAATCCCAGCTCCCACGACAGCCCCACAGAAAATGCTCAATTCACCGACCCCGGCTACATTGGGAATTTGCAGGTAGGCAGCGATTTTGAAGTTTCCTGCAAAATAAGCGAAAAGCAGGTAGGTCATAAAGCAGGTAATTGCCGGCCCGATAGCCAGGCCATCCAGGCCGTCCGTCAAATTAACGGCATTTGCAGCCCCGACAATAATGAATGTTGAAAGGAAGATATAGCCCCATCCCAGATCGGGAAGGGCCGTCTTGAAAAAGGGAATGGCGATTATGGAACTAAATCCAGGCTTTGCGTAAAGGACGACACTGACCAGCAGGGCGATGGAAACTTCAAAGGCCAGCCGGACTTTGCCGGGCACTCCACGGGAACTCTGGTTGGTAAGTTTACGATAGTCATCGGCGAAGCCGATCAGCCCGAATCCCAAAGTGACCATGAGCACGAGCCAGAGATAATCGACCGTCAGATTGGCCCATAACAAGGTCGAAACAACAACGGAAAAGATGATCAGGATCCCTCCCATCGTCGGTGTTCCTTCCTTAGCAAGATGCGCTTCAGGCCCATCATCCCGAATGACCTGCCCCATCTTCAACGCCCTCAGCTTACGGATTAGCCAGGGCCCTAAAATGAAACAGATGACAAGCGCCGTTATCGTGGCATAAATCGTCCGAAAGGTAATATAGCGAAAGACATTCAAATATGTGTACGTTGTATGCAGTGGATAAAGAAGATGATAAAGCATCTCGTCTTGCCCGTTTATGCCATAGTCTGGCCAAGAATATTTTTAACGACTTCTTCCATTTTCATTCTTCGCGATCCTTTAACCAGAATCCAGTCTCCGGCTTGTACAAAAGAGAGAATGGATTCGACAATTTCTTCAGACCTCTCAAAAAAATGAATCTTGGTTTCCGACAGGCCGCCTTTAACGGCCCCGGCCGCGATACCCCGGGAAAGGAGGCCTTTTAGAAAAAGCAACCCCACATCGGTGACTGCAGCATCAGTTCCCACGGCTTCGTGAAAAAGCTCTGTTTGATCACCCAACTCCAGCATGTCGCCAAGGACAACCACACTGCGATGGGCTCCTTTCAAAGCCTGAACAGTTTTCAGGGCCTCACGAACGGATGCTGGATTTGCGTTATAGGTATCATCAACGAGAAAAGCGCCATTAGGAAGGGTGTGGACTTCAAAACGAGCGGCTACAGGATGGAAGTTCCGGAGACCTTGGGAAATTTCATTAATGCCGATACCTGCTGCCCTGGACAGCGCTGCTGCCGCCAAGGCATTGTAAATGTTATGCATGCCTGACGCCGAAAGTTGGACAACGGCGGATTCGGAACCTGCATTCAAAACAAAAGACTGCCCCGATATTCCCCATTTCGCAATGTCGGAGGCAGTCACATCCGCCGGGGACTTTACCCCATATGTCAACACACGGTCTTGCCATGAACGCCTCAAAGGCGTTATGTCTTCGTCATCTGCATTGAATACGGCCAATCCGGACTTTGACATGGTACGATAGAGGTCTCCTTTTTCCTCTCTTACACATTCCAGTGTCTTCAGCCCTTCCAGATGGGCCGGACCGATATTGGTTACAAGCGCGATATCAGGTTCCGCTATTTCTGTCAATCTTTTGATTTCACCCCGTGAGTTGGTACCCAGTTCCACAATAGCCAATTCATGACCTTTATTCAGCTTCAGCAGAGTGAGCGGCAGTCCGATCAAATTGTTCAGATTGCCCTCAGTTTTAAGAACAGAATGATTCTGCGTCAGGATCGCCGCAGTCATTTCTTTTGTAGTAGTTTTTCCGGAACTTCCGGTAATCGCGATGACAGTGCGTCCTACTTGCCTGCGCCAGAAGCGGGCCAGGTTTCCAAGAGCCTTCAGCGTATCATCCACGAGGATTATCTGGCAATTACCGGCCTTTTTTGAGAGCGAAGCTGAAACCGCGGCGTGACCGGCATCCAACAGCACTCCACCGGCACTTTTCGCAAGAGCCTCCTCAAGAAAATCATGGCCATCGAAATGCTCTCCCTTAAGGGGGATATAGAGATTACCGGCGGCAAGTTGACGAGTATCAGTAGATATGCCATGGATGATGGAATCTTCTCTTCCTTGGACAATTGTGCCACCTGTTGCCTCGACAAGTTCGCCAATCGAAAATTCCTGTATTTGATTGCTGTTCAAAGCTCCCCCTTGCACCATCAATTTCTTCTTGAGCCGAGCGGAAGAATGAAATGCGCCTTCCTATCCATACTCAGATTAATGATCTTTTCTCTTCAGATTTTTGAGGCTTTATTTGCCCTGGCAGGAGAGAAGAAGGACTTCGACATGAAACAGGGATCAGTCAAGAAAGTACAAAAGCTGCATACCCAATTAGTCGAATCATATCCTCCAGATAGGGCATTGTCTCCGGCATGTCATGAAGCTATGGCCCCCTTTTCCGAAACAGCCGATATTTACTTTCATGTGGATATCGATTCCCTTTGCAGAATTTCTTTTGCGATAACCCGGTCATCGAAATACAATCGCTTCGCCCCTATGATCTGATAATCTTCATGCCCTTTCCCGGCGATCAGAACGATATCTGATGAATTTGCCGACCGTATGGCCGTTTCGATTGCCTCCCGACGGTCGGGGATGATGACATATCCTTTGCCGAGAGCTCCGTGAGAGAGATCTTCCGCAGCCCCCCTGAGAACAGATTGACTATTGATACCCATCTCGATGTCCTGAATAATAGTCAAAGGATCTTCCGACCTCGGATTATCGGAAGTCAGGATCGTAAAATCGCTGTAATTTGTAGCCACTTTACCCATCAGGGGTCTCTTCCCCCGGTCACGGTCGCCGCCGCAGCCGAATACCGTAATAATCCTACCCTGTTTGAAAGGCAACAGGCTTTGAAGCACCCGTCGCAGAGCATCATCAGTGTGGGCATAGTCTACGAAGACCTTGGGTTGATTTGAGCCGCTGACTTTTTCAAGACGCCCGGGAACGGAAATCATTCTTCGCACTCCTTCACGAACGGCTTCAATCGGGATGCGCAGAGCGATCGCTGCTGCAACGGCAGCCAGGATATTGTAAAGGTTAAACTTACCGATGAGTGACGATTCAATTTCAAAGCAGACAGATCCTACGGAGATCTCAGCCTTGATGCCATCCAGAGAAAGGTCAAACATTGTCGCCCGGATATCAGCCGGTTCTTCAATTCCAAAGGTAAGAGGTCTGGAAACATCTCTCGTCTCTCTAATTAAACGTCTTCCCCACGGATCGTCGGCATTTACCGCCATAGCATAACGGCGTTGTTTCTTTCCTGCAGGAAGCACCTCGGAAAAAAACCTTTTTTTCGCCTGGTAATAATTTTCCATGGTCTTGTGGTAATCCAGGTGATCCTGAGTGAGATTGGTAAAGATACCTAGGTCAAAATCACAATCATCGATACGTCTAAGGTCGATGGCATGGGATGAAACTTCGGAAACCACATGAGTGACCCCATGATCTACCATTTCCCGGAGGATCCGCTGCATATCCAGTGATTCGGGCGTTGTATTGGGAGCAGCCATTATAAGGCCGGGGTAGCGATAATTAACCGTGCCCAGAATCCCGCACTCAAATCCCGCCGTTTGGAAAATCGATTCAAGAATGTAGGTGATTGTTGTTTTGCCATTCGTTCCCACAACACCGATGGCAACCAGGGATTGAGAAGGATCGGCATAGAAGTTTCTCGCCAGAAGCCCAAGGGCTCTCCTGCCGTCTTTTACCCTGATTACAGCACCCTCTTGCAGAGGTGGTATTTCCTTTTCGCAGACGATTACTTTTGCACCACGTTGAGTAGCGTCGTTGATATAATCATGGCCATCGGACTTAAGACCGGTTACTGCCACAAAAAGAGAACCGGGAGTGCATTGCCTGGAATTATAGCATATGGATTCCACGTTAACCTCGCTATTCGAGAAAACGGATTCACCAATGGCGTCAATTCCCTCCAGCAACTTGGATAGTATCATTTCTTAAAAGCCTTGCTAATTGCCATGACTAAAATTCACGGAACAATAAGTTGAATGAACAAGAGGCGTCCCTGGGGCAGGATTTTGCTTAACAGCCCAGCCATTGCCCGTTACTGTGATTTCAATGCCCCTTTTCTTCGCCTTTCTGAGGGCATCCCTTATGCTTAAACCGGTAAAATCCGGCATCAATGACTCATCCGACTCTGCATTAATCATTGGGTTTCCATTGACTAAGCCGGAAGAGGACACCATCCGAAACTTTACACCGGCACTGATGTCTTTTTTCTCCTGCTCCTCCTCAGGAGTAAGGTTGGGACGTATGTGGGTCTTAAAACACGTCAGGATTTGTTCTCCTATAGCCTTGAAAACAGGTGCAGATGCGACGCCTCCCCATCGATCTTTTTGCGGCTCGTCAAGAATGACAAGCATCGCAACCTGGGGTTCCTCGGCGGGGAAAAATCCCATAAAAGATGTTCTGACCCTTTCCGATGAGTAGACATGACGGGAAAAATCAAATTTCTGCGACGTTCCCGTCTTACCGGCAACCGAAACGCTCTCGATTCGAGCATTCTTTCCTGTGCCATCCTCTTGCCCGACGACATCTGTCATGATGGCGGTAAGTCGCCGTGCAGTATCTTTTGAGACAACGCGCCTTGCAATCGTAGGTGAATAATTATGGATTATCTGCCCTTTTTTATCCACAAGCGCCCGAACAACATAAGGCTTCATCATTATTCCCTGGTTGGCAATTGCGGACAGTGCAGTAATCAGTTGGATTGCCGTTACCGAGATCCCCTGCCCGAAAGCAATCGTTGCCGCATCCACCCGCGTCCAGGTTTCTACAGGTCTAAGCAGTCCCGGGATTTCTCCCGGCAGGTCTATACCTGTTTTCGCACCGAAACCGAATTTCCGGATATATTCATAGAACTTTTCATTGCCAAGTTTTTCTTCAATCTTGGCTGATCCTATATTACTGGAATATTTGAGAATGTCATGAACAGTAAGAAGTCCGTGACGTTTACGATTGGCTTCATGAATTACCCGGTTGGCAACGGTATACGCACCGTTTTCACAATAGAGGCGGTCATTTTCCTTTACAACCCCTTCTTCAAGTGCGGCAGCGACAAGAAAAGGTTTAAATGTGGATCCGGGATCAAAGCAATCGGTAATCACCTTGTTCTTTTTGTTTTCCGGAGATACGCTTAATAAAACATTCGGGTTAAAACTCGGAGAGTTGGCCAATGCCAGGATTTCACCGGTTCTCGGATCCATTACAATTGCAAGCCCCCCCTTTGCTCCTTTTTCTTGAACGGCTGCTTTGAGTTGAGATTCAACTAGATGTTGTATCCGATTGTCTATTGTGAGAACCAGGTTAACGCCTTCATCGGAAGAAACCGGAGCCTTTTCCACACGAGGATAAAGTATCTTTCCTTTTGCATCCCTTGTCCAGACCAGTTTTTCCGGCACCCCTTTAAGATACTGATCATATTTGATCTCCAGCCCTTCGAGCCCGACCGAGTCCAAACCGACAAGGCCGACCAGCTGACCCGCCAGTTCCCCATTGGGATAAAATCTCTTAGGTTCCTTGACAAGGAAAATCCCCTCTATTTTTGCATCTTCCACCTGCTGAGCGAGTTCCGGCGGAATTCTGCGGGCAATCCAGCAAAATCTTTTTGAATGAAGAAGCTTTTTCATCACCTCTTTACGATCAATATTGAGCAGGGAGGTAATCTTTTCGGCGACATCGGCAGGGCGGGCCATTTTTGAAGGATCGGCACAAACGGAATCAACCTGCAGACTGGCAGCAATTTTTTCGCCGTTTCGATCAAAGATAATGCCTCGTTCCGGCGGCAGCGACAGAGTCATCGTATGCTGTTTTGCCGCAAGGTCCTTAAGCGCCTTTCCAGACAGGATTTGAAGATGAAGCGCCCGTGAAAAAAGGGCGACAAACAAAACGACAAAAAAGACCAGCAAAGTCGTCAGTCTGAATCTCAACCATTTTTCTGATTCATTGCTCATCGTTTACCCACATCCTCCCTGAGATTGATAACCTGTTCTCTTTGAGGATAAACCATCTGTAATTTTTCTCTTGCAATCGACTCAATGCGACCCGGTGCCTTAAGAGTGGCGATCTCGACTTTTATCTTCCGCTGTTCTTCCAAGAGCCGTTCCTTAAGGCTAATCTCCTCGGCAATCTTGTACTCCAGCCCGGTCATCCGCAGATGTGACCAGACATATACGAGGGCAACTCCCATAAGAACAAAAGCCCCTATTATCAGGGGGGAATAATTAAATCCTCTCGATTTTTTCTGATCCGAGGATTCAGTTTGTGATGCCTTGGATGGCGTTTCGTCAACAGGCATGTTTCAAATCCTTTCCGCAGTCCTGAGCCTCGCACTTCGCGACCGGGGATTTGCTTCAATCTCTTTTTCAGACGGCAATATGGGCTTTCGAGTCATTACTTTCAATCGCGGTTTTTGCCCACAGGTACAAAACGGCATATCGCTCGGACAAATGCATCCCTTTTCCAGGGAACGAAAAACATTCTTTACGATGCCGTCTTCCAGCGAATGGAAAGAAATGACGGCAAATCGTCCGCCGGCCTTCAGACAGTCTGTGCCGCTGTGAATCGCCCGGTAAAGATTGGCAAGTTCATTATTGACGTAAATCCTGAGCGCCTGAAAAGTTCGGGTTGCGGGATGAATTTTCCCATGCCGAAAGCTCCTCGGCAATGCCCCGGCAACAATAGCAGCCAGTTCCGTTGTTGTTCTGATCGGAGCGTCCTTCCGCTTTGCGGCAATTGCCCGGACAATCCGACCCGCCATGATTTCTTCCCCATATTGTCTTATAATCGCCTTCAACTCTCGTTCAGAGCAGGTATTGACAACGTCATAAGCGCTCTGACCGGATTCCGGGTCCATTCGCATGTCCAGCAACGCTTCTTGTGAAAAGCTGAATCCCCTTTCTGCTGTATCCAACTGATGGGAAGAAACTCCAAGATCCAGAAGTATGCCGTCAACTTGTGATATTTTATGTTCTGCGAGAACCTCCGACAAATCCGCATAATTTGCCTTGACAAGTTTCTTTCTCTGTCCAAAAAGCGTAAGCCGCTTCTCTGCAGCTTGCAAGGCATCAATATCTACATCCAGTCCCAGCAAAAAACCATCAGGGGCTGATTTTTCAAGTATAAGTGCGGCATGCCCCCCTCCTCCAACAGTTCCATCTACATAAACACCTCCACTGCGGCAGTTAAGGCAAGAAACAGCCTCTTCGAGCAGCACTGGTTCATGGTAAACATTCTCCCCAACAGGCATCTTTTCAGAGTCCAAGCTCAGTCATGTAATCTCCGAAATCATCGATACTTCCTGAGGTATTCCGACAGTTTTCCTCATAGAGATTCCGGTCCCATATTTCAATGACCCGAAGCATGCCGGCGAGGACAATATCTTTTTCAAGTTTCGCATAGGTTCGAAGATTCGGAGGAATCAGAACCCGCCCTTGACTGTCTATAGTTGAACTTACGGCTCCTGCCATGAAAAAACGCTGAAAATCCCGAGATTTCCTTTGCAGCAGAGGGTACTGCCGAACTTTGTCTTCGATGATCGACCATTCCTTATCGGGAAAAACCATCAGATAGCCATCCCACTTGGTGATAATCAGACGATTGTCATAATTCGACGAAAAAACTTCACGAAGTTTAGCCGGGAATATGATTCGTCCTTTTTCATCAATGGTATGGTTATATTCTCCCCGAAAGCCGGCCATTCCGCCTCTTCCCTCCACTTTACACCACATCACTCCACTTAGCGATGAATATAAAGAGGGTCTTCCGGTTTGTCAAGAAAAAATATCAGTCTTTTTCCTTTGTAAGTCGATATCTTACAACGGCCTGATTATGCTCTTTCAGAGTGGTAGAAAACTGATGGGAACCGTTGCTGTTGGAAACAAAATACAAATAATCGACTTTAGCGGGGTTCACCGCCGCCAGAAGGGAATCCTTGCCTGGATTGGCAATGGGACCGGGCGGCAAGCCATCAATGAGGTAAGTATTGTAGGGTGAGTGGAGCAATAAGTGTCGACGGGTAATTTTTCCTTCAAAAGGAGCTATGTGGTAGACAGCAGTAGGATCACTCTGCAAACGCATTCCTTTTCTCAGTCTGTTGTAAAAAACAGCCGCAACAAGCGGTTTTTCCTCGCTGCATCCCGTTTCTTTTCCGATCAGAGAAGCAAGCGTTATAAGCTCATTCATTGTCATCCCCATTTGACTAGCCTTGCTGATGATCTCGGGGGATACCACTTTATGAAATTGATTTACCATGCGGCGGATTATCTGTTCCGGGCTGGTCGCAGGATCAAAAAAATAGGTATCAGGAAAAAGGAAGCCCTCTGCACTATCTCCTTCGATATTCAAACTTTTTAAAAAGGCTTTGTCTTTGGCAAGCGCTAAAAATCTTTCTTCGTCCACCAGCCGCAACTCGGCCAGATGGGCCGCAATTTCTTTCAAATTCAAATCCTCAGGGATCGTAACCTTACAGATTTTGATTTCCCCGCGCAACAATTTATTGACAATGTCCAAGGGTGTCATATTTCCGGAAAATTCGTATTCTCCGGCCCTGAGGTGTCCTGCGGCCCCTTTTATCAAAGTCAAAATATAAAAAAAAGTTTCGTTATGAACCAGCCCAGCTTTCTCAAGTTTATCTACAACTTTGAAAAATCCCACGCCGGGAGGAATTCTTACGGTTGTTATGGAAGAGGCTTTATTCACAGGATGATGGATATAAAGGAAAAACCAAAAAATCACTATACAAGCAGAGACAGCTAGAGATACGGTAAAGAAAGCTTTTCTCTTTATTTTCCTTTTCATGATAAACTTCCAATCTTATTTATCTGGCTATTTTTCTTTTGATTGAGCATCCAGATAAGATTGAAGAATCAGGCTGGCAGCCAAGCGATCTACAAATTCTTTTCTTTTTTTGGGAGGAACTCCCGACTGGAGAAGAATTTCTTCTGCTTCTTTCGTCGACAGGGTTTCATCCCATTGAATAAGCGGTATGCCTAAGGCAGCCTGAAGTCGGTGGGCAAAACGGGTAACCTTTTCACATTGGATACCTTCCGATCCGTCAAGCCGCAGGGGATAACCTATTACGATTTTTTCAACTCTATAAGTTGTGACCAGAGTGGTGATGGTTCCAATGTCTTTTTGCCAGGATTTTCTGATTATCGTAATCAAGGGCTGGGCGGTAATCCCAAGTTCATCACAAATGGCAACGCCGATCCGCTTTTCACCATAATCAAGCCCTAAGATTCTCATCCCCAGGCCCCCTTTTTTGGAAAACTGATTAACAGCACCATCTCGCCTTTGCAATAGAAAAAAACAACGATAACTTGTTAAGCATCCAACCATTGAGAGCATGCGTCCCTGCAATTGTAAAACAGACATACATTAAGTATCCTTGAAAAATATGGCTATTTGATATACTAAGGGCGCTTACAGGATCTTTTCCAGTTCTACAACTTAGGAGGACACATGACCGAAATCATCGAAATTCATGCAAGAGAAATTCTGGATTCAAGGGGAAACCCTACAGTCGAAGCTGAAGTTACACTGCTTTCGGGAATTACCGGCCGGGCCTCGGTGCCCTCAGGAGCTTCTACCGGAGAACACGAAATGATCGAGTTGAGAGACGGTGACCCGAAACGATACCTTGGAAAGGGCGTAACACAAGCAGTTAACAACATCATTGAAAAAATTGCCCCGGAGATTGTCGGCATGGATTGTCTGAATCAGAGAGATATCGACTATGCAATGATCTCTCTGGACGGCACTGAAAACAAACGTGCTCTTGGAGCCAATGCCATTCTCAGTGTCTCCATCGCCTGTGCCAAGGCAGCGGCGGCAGCGGTGGAACTACCACTTTACCGTTACTTGGGCGGCATCCAAGCCAAGGATATTCCCGTTCCCATGATGAATATTATCAACGGTGGACAGCACGCCGACAACAACGTCGATATCCAGGAATTCATGATTATGCCCGCAGGCACACCGACTTTCCGGGAAGGCCTGCGTATGAGCGCTGAAGTTTTCCACAATCTAAAAAGTGTCCTGAAAAGCAAAGGGTATAACACTGCCGTCGGTGATGAAGGAGGATTCGCACCTAACCTGAAATCAAATGAAGAAGCACTGGCTGTAATTATGGAGGCAATTATTCGTGCCGGCTATGAGCCTGGGAAGGACATTTACATCGCTCTCGACGCTGCTGCCAATTCTTTTTATGAAAAGGGCAAATACATCCTCGCAGCGGAGAAAAATCCCGAAAAAACCGCTGAAGAAATGATCCGCTTCTATGAAGATCTGGCAAATCGCTACCCCATAATCTCATTGGAAGACGGCCTTGCGGAAGATGATTGGGATGGTTGGGAAGCGCTCACGAAAGCTTTGGGATCCCGGATTCAGATTGTCGGAGACGATATTTTCGTAACCAACAAGAAACGCCTTGAAATGGGAATTTCCAAGGGAATAGCCAACTCCGTTCTGATAAAGCTCAATCAAATAGGGTCTCTGACTGAAACACTCGAAACTATCCAGACAGCCAAAGAGGCGGGATATACAACTGTTGTCTCTCATCGTTCCGGAGAGACGGAAGACAGCTTCATGGCTGATGTCGCAGTTGCAGCTAACTGCGGTCAAATTAAAAGCGGCTCTCTTTCTCGAAGCGAACGTCTGGCTAAATACAATCAACTGTTACGAATTGAAGAGGAACTTGGTGATTGTGCCGTTTATCGCGGGAAATCCGCTTTTTATTCAATTCGGTAAGTAATAACCAAAAACTACTGCGCCCCTGAACACAAATGAACGTAAATTCTCTCAGGGGCGTTTTTTTATTCAAAATGCAAACCGTTTATTCTCGATTTTCAAAACCAGTATTTACTCCCGGTAAATCTCCTTTAGCCGGAGAGCATTCCGGACGGCATTGCCTTCAGAATCATTATCAAAAAATACCCAGGTTTCACATGACCAGGCCCTTATTTTTTCAGCCCAGCTTTTTAATTCTTCTTCCGTGTACAACGAAGCATATAATTGCTGTGATCCGTGAAGACGGAGATAGGCAAAATCCGCCGTCATTTCAATCCGCATCGGGTAACGCCCGGCGGTATCGGAAATGCAGAAGGCCACATTGCGCTGTCTAAGGCAATCCATGAACTCATCCTGCATCCAGGAAGCATGTCGAATTTCAATTGCGTGCTTAAGCGATGGATGAAGAATATCGAGAAAATCATCAATCAGAGATTTTTCATAGACTAAACTCGGGGGAAGCTGAATAAGAATCGGGCCCAATTTATTTCCAAGCAATGCCACCGCCTCATAAAATCGATGCATTGCAGTTTCTACATTTTTTAAACGTCGCACGTGCGTTACATACCGATTCAATTTAACTGCCCAAACAAATCCGGCCGGCGTTCTCCGCTTCCACTTTTCGAATGTAACAGGATTCGGCAAATGATAGAAGCTGGCGTTCAATTCCAGGGCATCAAAATGCAGGGCATAATACTCCAGCCATTTGTTTTTAGGATAATCGTCAGGATAAAAAATGCCCTGCCAATGGGGATAAACCCAACCGGATGTCCCTATTCGCAAGGTTTGAAGTGATTGTTTCTTGTTCATTCCATCATTGCTCGGATAGTCGGCGATCAATGTATAGAGAAATTCCTTGACGAAATAAGAACGTTACCATAGGGTCCTTCGTCATGGGTGCCGATTACAACCCAAGATCCTTGACGATTAAGATTTACCGAAATCTTTAAGTATCATGGATATGAAAGGGGAATATTTGTGAACAACTTTTCTGAAAAGCCAATGAACGAAATCAAATTTAGCCAGGATAACCTTTACCGGGAAGACTCATTCACCGATCTTAGGGTTGGAACAATCCGCATGCTTACCCCCGTAAAACCTGATGGTTCTGATGATACGACCCGCAGCCCGATTTTCATAGGCCAAACCCAGGTCATGTCTCCTAAGGGACCGCTCCCCATTCAAGGGCCGATAGATGCAAAATCACTTACGGAAGCCATGGAAAAATTCCCCCAAGTAATGGAGCAATCGCTGCAGCAGATGATTTCGGAAATAAAAGAGTTACAACGCCAAAAGGAATCGGGGCTTATTTTACCTGGCAAATAAAAATAGGCACAAAATTCAGGAGCATTTTGCGCACCACATAAACACAATCAAGCACGAGTTTGCTAAAAAATCGCCTTTTCTTATTGCCCGTTCCCCGGAAACTCTTCGGGGAATCGCTGTCTCATATAATGCTCTACATAATCGCGGATTTCAGTAGCCGAATTAAATTTCACTACCTGATCCAGCAGCAAGCGGGATTCCTGTAATGTTGAATTCTGGATGATCTTCTTCATACGAGGAATCGCCAATGGGTTCATACTTAATTCATCCAGTTCAAGACCAAGAAGAATTAGAGAATAAAGGGGATCTCCAGCCATTTCGCCACACATGGCCACTCTGATGCCCTGTCGGTGACCTGCAGCAACTATTTGTCTGATCAATCTCAATATAGCCGGATGAAGTGGCTCATATAAGTAGCCAACGCGCTCGTTTATCCGGTCAATGGCAAGTACATACTGAATGAGGTCATTAGTACCGATTGAGAAAAAATCGACTTCCTTCGCCAGATCCTCCGCAACAATGCCCGCTGATGGCACTTCGATCATTACACCGATTTCAATATCCCGCCCTACGGGCACATCTTCTTCAATCAGGTCTCGCATCACATCGTTAAAGATGCGTTTCGCTTCCCGTATCTCCTCAATACCGGAGATCATGGGGAACATTATCCTGGTTTTACCGTAGGCACTGGCACGAAGAATGGCACGCAATTGAACTTTGAACTGTTCTACCTCTTTCAGGCAGAAGCGTATTGCACGCAGCCCCAACTGAGGATTCATTTCTTTTGCCAATTTGGGATCGGAAGTAAATTTATCGCCTCCCAAATCGAAAGTTCGAATAGTTGACCAACCTAATCCCTCGATTCCCACCACTTGACGGTAATGAGAAAAATGCTCCTCCTCGAGAGGCAGTTGATCTCGATTGATGTAAATAAATTCCGTCCTGTAAAGACCGATGCCTTCAGCGCCGTGAAGAACAGCTGATGGAATTTCCTCGATAAATTCTATATTGCTGCCGATGTCAACCCGGTATTTATCTTTTGTTATGGCGGGAAGACGGGCATATTTTAAAAAGTCCTCCTGTACCGTTTCATAATGTCTCTTTTTTTCCTGATACCGTCTAGCCACTTCCGGATCAGGATTCACGATAATTAATCCGGAGGTTCCGTCAAGAATTAGATCATCATTAGTCTTAACAATGCGGGTAATGTTTTTGAGGCCCACAACCGCCGGGATTTCAATCGATCGGGCAACAATGGCGGTATGAGATGTTTTGCCTCCCATGTCCGTGGCAAACCCAAGAACCTTGTGAACCATCATCTGCGCTGTATCAGCAGGCGAAAGATCGGATGCCACCACGATAACATCTTCATTAATCTCGGAAAAAGGCGCATTTCTCTTTCCTGAAAGATTTCGAATAATCCTTTTACCGACATATTGAATATCACTGAAGCGGCTACGTATATATTCATCCTCAACAAGGTCGAACAATTCCCGATATTTATCAGTTGTCATTCTGACAGCCCATTCTGCATTGACACACGATTGGCGTATATGCTCAACAGTATGCTTTATAAAGGCCTTATCCCGTAAAAGCATGATATGCACATCGATAATATACAAGGGTTCAGGCCCGATAACACCATGAATTCCATTCTTTATTTCACGAAGTTGCTTTTCAGATTCCTTTAATGCAGTTTTAAAACGCTTAATTTCTTGAGAGATCAAACTCTTATCATTCAACTTATAAAATGAGATTTCACTTCCCAGCGGATCAAAAAGAAAGGCTTTCCCAGAAGCGATGCCTGGAGAAACACCAACTCCCTTAAGCACATACGTTTTTTTTATTTCATCAGTTGTACTCATGTCTCGCCAAATTTATTCTCAAAAAGCTGTTCAAGATTTTCTATGGCCTGGAGGGCATCTTCACCTTCAACCCTTACAGTAACTCGACTGCCCTGAGGACAGGCCAATGTAAGGATGCCAAGAAGGCTCTTCCCGTTGATTTCTCGACCATCTCTTTCCAGAAAGACCCTTGATTTGAATCCCTTGGCAACAGTTACAAGCTTCGCCGCCACCCGGGCATGGAGTCCCAGCTTATTCTTTAATTCAAACGTCTTTATTACAACCATCTCAGCATGATAGAAGAAAAATAATAATAACCATCCCGTAAAGAATATGAACAGGCGAAATTCCCTTTTTTATCCCCCAGAAACATAAGAGGATACATAAAAGTCCTCCTATTTTAATAATCACCTGTCCCCAAGAAAAAAGGAAAGGAAAGGCCTCCCTAGATGATAGCAAAACCGCGAGAAGAGCAAGAAAAGACAGGGACACCCACCGGATTTTTCCCGATTTTTTTGGCAGATCCAAATACCTCACAAAATCAATGCCCTGCTTTCCCAATCGATAACCCTCAAAAAACCCTTTCCACCTAATCCACAGATGGACCGTATTATAAATTACAAAAGTAAGGAGTGGCGCAGCTAAGCATTCCTCAACAGCAAAAAATACACCGACAAAGGCCGACAAAGGCCGATATGCTCCCCAGAAAAATGAATCTCCAATTGCGGCATAAGGACCACTCAGAGTATTTTTTAGGGTA
>MVQR01000016.1 GCA_002067815.1 Syntrophus sp. PtaB.Bin001
CAGCCCGATTTGATCGGGAAGATCGAATTTTCCGCTCCTGTAATCATCATAAAGCGGAGTTCCGGGAATGAGCATGACCGTCAGAGCTCCGACAAAATCCGGGTCCATTGCACTGAGCAGTTCGCCTGTGGCTCTGGCGTGCCGGAGAGATTTTTCACGGCCGCCGATCCCAAGAAGAACCGTGACCCACACTTTCATGCCCGCATCCTTCAATTTGCGCCCCATCTCAATGCAGCTTTCAGCAGTAGAACCTTTTTTTATCGCCGTTCTGATCTCATCATCGCCGGTTTCAACGCCGTAATATAGGATACTGAGGTTGAGATCGCGCAATTGCTTCAATTCTTCCATCGTTTTCTTCTTGATGCTCTTCGTGTTTGCATAAGCGCCGACCTGAGTCACCTGCGGCAGGTGCTCCCTTATCTGCTCAAGAATCCAGACCAGCCGCTTCTGGGGCACTATCAGTGCGTCACCGTCCATTATGAAGAGGCGATTCCTTCTGGACATATAACGGGCCGCATAACGGATGTCGCTAAGAATGATATCGTTATCCTTTATCCTGAAGCGTTTGTCGGTGTATGTGCCGCAAAAAGTGCACTTGTTATGTGAACAACCGACGGTTACCTGAAGTAGGATGCTGTCAGCCTCGCTCGGCGGCCGGATGCAATTCCCCTCGTAATGCATGCCTTCGTCTTCGAAAAAAATACCCATCAATAACCTCCTGAATTCGGAAAACATGATCATAACCCGGCTCGCTATGATGGATTAACAGTTAAATTAAGTTTTTGTTCCGCCATCATCATTTACCGCCGCTTTGCATGAAGAGTCTGATCTTGCCTTCCTTTGTCTTGAATCTAAAATAAACTTTTTTATTTCTTGTTAATGCCGGAATTTGAAGAGGATGGACAACGACCTCTTCGGTGGTTTTAATCATAAATCTTACATAATATTTATTTAATAATATTTAAAGGACAGTCAACGTCAATAAGAAAAGATTTTTAAAGCAGTCGATTTCGGACTTTTATTAAGATAATGAAAAGTTGTTGAATTAAAGCCAATAATTATGCACAATTACAAATAATGGTAATATTTAAAATCATTGAGAGAAAAAATCAATATGAACGAATTGCCAAAAGCGTTTTTCAAACAAATCTCTGAATGCGAATTTGAACCCACTGTAGCCACTCAAGGTCCTTGGTCTCCTAATTTTCAACACGGTGGTCCGCCATCATCACTATTGACGCACGTTTTACGAACGCAGCCGTCAACCGGTAATTTTCGAATCATTAGGGTTACAATCGAGATATTGAGTCCGGTTCCAGTTCTGCCGTGTGAGATTAAAACGGTGGTTGTTAGAGGCGGGAAAAGAATAGAGCTCTTAAGAGGAGAATACGTATCGGAAGGTAAAACTTATTTGATCGCCCATGCATGGCGCATAAATTCTGAAGTCGGCGCGACCAATATGATACCGGATTCATATCAAATTCCATCACTTCCGGAGGCTCAGACCCTGGATCTTTTTTCCGTGTTTGGCAAATTCCCTTATATAGAGGCGATGGAGTGGCGGTTTGCCAAGGGAGGATTTGATACATTGGGTCCTGCTACGGTTTGGACCAGGCCGCGAATTCCCTTAATCGAAAATCATGAAATTGATGGGCTTGAGGCTCTTGTATTGATGATCGATTCTGCCAACGGGATCAGCGCGGAACTTGATTTCCCAAAATGGACTTATGTCCCCGTAGATTTGACCTTGGGTATATATCGTCAACCGGAAGGACCGTGGATCGGGATGGATGCGCGAACGGTAATCGGGAATGATGGCAACGGTCAGACTACTGCTGTTGCATTCGATAGCAAAGGAACAGTAGGCCGCAGTTTACATACTCTATTCATAAGGCCGAGATAATTGCCCGGGTAATACTGTATTTAGAAGAAGTGGTGTAAATTAAATTTTCAATTAGTTGCGGCACTTAAAACTCTTATAAAGACAAATACTCTCTAGTTTCATCCTCTTATTGATCATCCTCTTCTCCCGTTATGAATACATAGAACAATGACAGTGAATATTTATCAATGGCAGGAAATGGAGCGTTGAATGATTTTCAGGAGAATTACAGGTTATGGTTCAAATGCTTGGACAGTGGCATTGATGACTCTGGTGATGGTGCTGTGGGTGGCTGTTGCCGACGCCGGAGTAAAAGAGGATTTGGTATCAGCAGCACGGCGCAGCGATTTGCCCGAGGTTGAAAGGATACTTGCAAAGGGAGGAAACATAAATGCCGCGACAAGTAACGGTACGACAATACTGATGATAGCCTCTCTGAACGGCCATACTGAAATGGTTGGTGTGTTGCTGGCAAATGGGGCTGAGGTCAATGCCAAGATGAAGAACGGCGCAACGGCGATAATGCTGGCATCTTTGAACGGCCATGTTGAAATAGTCAAGATGCTGTTGGCAAAGGGAGCTAAGGCGGCAGCAAAGATGAACAATGGTTCCACCCCATTGATCCTGGCCTCTCAGAATGGCCACGCCGATGTAGTACGGTTACTGCTGGCCAGAGGAGTCAATGTAAATGTCAAACGTAATGATGGCGCGACCGCATTAATGCTGGCCTTCCAGAACGGTCACAATGAGGTGTGTGAACTCCTCACCAAGGCGGGCGCGAAATAAGTCGAAATAATACAATGCCGTAATACGAAATACACTCATTGTCATTCAAGGAGCGGAAGAACATGACGGAGACTTTTTATCCTCAGTATGACGAGCTTTATGTCGTGTCGGACCTTCACATGGGCGGACGTCCGGGATTCCAGATACTCAAGGAAAGCCGACGTCTTGCCGGTTTCATCCGGTGGGTGGGCGATCAAAATCCTGCGGGGCAGGTCGGGCTGGTTTTGAATGGCGATGTCATCGATTCCCTTGCCGAGGATATCAACGGCTACATCGCCGGCGAGGCCCCCGTAAAAACGATAACTAGGATCATCGATGATCCGGCTTTTGTACCTGTATGGTCGGCCCTTGCAGATTTTGTCGGCAAGCCGGGCCGCTCCCTGATCATCATAATCGGCAATCATGACCTGGAATTGGCTCTCCCGGCCGTCCAGCGAACCGTAGAAAAGCGCCTGGCCGGTGACAGTGCGGAGGCGCGGGGAAGAATCTATTTTTCGACTTCCGGGGCGGGTTTCACCTGCCAGGTAGGCGCATCCCGGATTTTCTGCATCCATGGCAACGAGGAAGACAGTTGGAACCTGGTGGATTACGAACCGCTGCTTTGCCTTGCCCGGGATTCGAATGCAGGGCTAGCCTTTGACCCTGATAAATGGGAACCCAACGCAGGCACAAGGTTGGTCAAGGACATCATGAACACCATCAAGCCAAAATTTGCCTGGATCGACCTGCTCAAGCCGGAAACCCAGGCAGCCGTGGGTGTCCTGGCTGTGCTCGATCCCGGACAGGTAAGCAAGATTTCCAGGGGGATCCCCATTCTCTGGGAGAAAGTCAAGGGAACGCTTAAGCTGGAAGGTCTTCTCTCAACCGACGAAACTGCGGTAATCAACCCCGCTGGGGCGCAGGATCTTGTCCTTGATTCTTTGCTCGGCCCACATCTCTTGAGCAGTGTCAAGACTGCCCGGTCCAGGCCGCCGGGAAGCGTCGACGAGATGTTGCTTAAGGCCGAGTTGTCATTGGACAAACCGGGGCATTACGCACGTTCTGAAGAGACGCTGGGTTGGGGGCAGCTCATCTGGGACCGCCTCACCGGTGTAAATAAAGCTGAGGCGCTCCGCCGTGCTCTTATGGATTGGCTGCGGGGCGACAAGACCTTTGAACTGACCGACCGCGACGAAACCTTTACCGGTGTTACGGCGAAAGTGGGGGCCGGCGTCGATTTCATCATCACCGGTCATACCCACCTGGAACGGGCCATCGAGGTGGATGCCCGGCGCTGCTACTTCAATTGCGGCACCTGGATAAGGCTTTTAAAATTTTCGGAAGAGATGCTTGCCAGTGCCGACACTTTCAAAAAAATCTACGACGTGCTGATTGACGGAAGCATGGTGGCAATCGATCAGGCGGTAACGGTTTCCGGTGAGCCCTTCGTGCTCAATCAAACCAGTGCAGTCCGCATCAGGACCGATGCCGGGAGCGTCGTAGGCGAACTGCTCCATATAGAAGGAACGGACCCGCTCACGCACAAGATTGTCAAACAGTTCAGGAGGTGAGGCAATGTCGGAAATCCGCAAAATAAAACTGGAAATCCTGAGACCTGGCCCCGCGCATAATCAGCTGCTTTCACCGTTGACACCCTATATCGCCCTCTGCGGCGGCGAAGGGCCGGTGACGATTAATTTTCCCTTCGAACACCGCCAGCTTCTTACGAGACTGGAACGCCTGCGATATATTTCCGGTGCCGAAAAGATTTCCAAATCTCAACGCGAGGCGGAAATAAGGGAACTGGGAGAGCTTATAGGAGATGTATTGGGAAAAGTGCCCGCTCTTGTTTATGAGATCGGTCATGCACGGGGGAAGGGAAGGGCACTCATTCACCTGCGGCTTTCCCTGTCGGCATCGGAACTGGGGCTCGTGCCTTTCGAGGCGGCCATCGGGCCGAACGGTTTTCCCGTATCTGGAGCCCCGCTCTTTCTCCAGACAACTGTTCCCATCACTCTGACGCGGGAGGTGCGCCGCGGCCGTCCCCTGGAAGTGTTTTGGAATCGCCCGCCGCGAATTCTCTTTGCCTTTGCGGGCCCGCCTTCTTTTGCGGCTGTTCCCTTCCAGGAACACCTGGAAGCCCTCAGACGAGCTGTCGCGCCTTATGTAAAATGGCAGCCGACTCCTGAGGGGCGGGTTAAAGAGGTGAAAAAAATTATTACGGTGCTGCCTAACGCAACCCTGGACAGCCTTCGGGATGCCTGCGAAAAGACGGAATTTACTCATATTCACATTCTCGCCCATGGTGCTCCCTTTACCTACGGCGGCCAAAGCCGCTACGGACTTGCTCTGTTCAGCGACCTGGACCCCCACGATGTCGACATAGTCGACGGCGAACGCCTTGCGCTAACGCTCACGGCAACCGATTCCTCCGGCGTTGCGCTTCATCGCCCGACTCTGGTAAGTCTTGCTACCTGTGACTCCGGCAATGTCGGATCAGTAATCGCCCCGGGAGGCAGCATCGCCCATGAACTCCATGCCGGAGGCATTCCTTGGGTTATCGCTTCCCAGTTCCCTCTCTGGATGCGCGGTTCGTGCATTGCCGCTGAAGTTCTCTATGCGTCCCTGTTGCGCGGGGACGATCCTCGCTGGGCGCTTTACGACCTGAGACAGCACCTGCGGACGGACTCCTCCAATACCCATGACTGGGCGAGCATCGTGGTCTATGCATCGGTTCCCTGGAATTTCGAACGTCAGGTAGATGCTTTCCATGACCGTCAATTCAGCAAAATGCTTGAAGTAAAGTTCGACAAGGCCGAGCAGCTTTTCGGAGCGCTCAGGATACGGACTGGCGTTTCCGACGGCTCCGGCACAAGGCAAGCCGATGAAGTGGAAGCAATTTATACCGGAATCCGCGATGAACTGAAGCGCTGGCTAGACGACATGCCTTCCTTCGCACCGGCCTGGCAGAGGGCTGCACGCATAGGGAAACGCGCCGCCAGCGAAAAGCGCATCGCCATTCTCTATCACCGCCAGGAACTTGAGAAAGAGCGACTAATTGAGACAGCCTCGATTCCGGTACCCCCCAAGGCAAGAAAGGAATACCTTTCAGCACAGGAAGATTATCATAAGGCCCTGGAAACGGAGCCCCACAACCATTGGTTTTTAACACAATACCTTTCACTGGGTGCTATCCTGTCCGAACAGAATGAGGCCGCTGCCGAGTCACTTGCCGAAAAGTATCGCTCTTGGTGGTTTACGGCCCGCCAGCTGGCCGAATGGGATTTGTCTAAAGCGGATGTCGAAAAAAAGCCTGGGCCCACAGCAGCCTGGCGGAACTGGAATTGCTTGGTTCCATTTACAACAGGAATGAATTCAATATAGACAATGCGAAAGAATTAATTGCCGAGCACTGTATGGCTATCTGCGACCTGACATCGGAGGGATACATGCCGCTTTTGTCAACCTTTCGTCAGTTCCAACGATATGTCGAATGCTGGAAGAGAAAAGAATGGGATGAACCGGCGCGGATTGCAGTGAATGTCTTAAGAGAGAATTCGAACATGGCTGAGGTATTGTCGAAATATGACGAATTCGGCAACGCCGGTGAGACACGGCCTGGATTTCAGAAAGGTTTCGAGGAGACGTAAATTTTAAATCAACGGAAAGCGATTAGAGAAGATTTGACTCTCAAACCGCAGTCATACTGACCATGGGGAATATATCTAATATCTGCAGATTCAAACAATGTATCACAAGGCACGACTGAGTCGTCCGGGGATCGAAGATGAAAAAAATACTTGTTACCGGTGCAACGGGGCAGATCGGTTCCGAATTGATTCCTGCCCTGAGGAGCGCTTATGGCGGAGCAAATGTCGTTGCCGCAGGGTACCGGCGCAGTCCCGATGCCGAACTTTTCGGAGGCGGTCCCTATTGCAGTCTTGATGTCCGCAATGCAGCTTTGCTCTGTGAGATTGTTCAGAAATACCATATAGATACGATTTTTCATCTGGCTTCGTTGCTCTCGGCAGTAGCGGAACGGAACCCGCAACTGGCCTGGGATATTAATATGCATGGCTTGAACAATATCCTGGAAACAGCCCGTCTAAACGGTTGCGCCGTTTTCTTTCCCAGTTCAATCGGAGTCTTCGGTTCCGGAACCCCACGGAAAAATACTCCCCAGGTTACAATACAGCGGCCCGACACACTTTACGGGATTAGCAAACTTACCGGCGAACTGCTCTGTGACTATTACCATCGCCGTTTCGGAGTCGAAACTCGCGGCCTGCGGCTTCCAGGCCTTATTTCCTACAAGACGCCGCCCGGCGGCGGGACCACCGACTATGCAGTGGAGATCTTCTTCGCCGCCTTGACGGAAGGAACCTACTGCTGTTTCCTTAAACCTGACACCCGTCTAGACATGATGTACATGCCCGACGCTATCCATGCGATAATCAGCCTGATGGAGGCGGACGGCGGTAAACTTAACCATCGCAACGCCTACAATGTGACCGCCATGAATTTTACGCCTGAAGAACTGGCGGCGCAGATTCGCCTGTCCATTAAGGAATTCAGCATCCGCTATGAAGTGGACGCCGTCCGTCAGGCTATTGCCGATTCCTGGCCGCAATTCATGGATGACAGCGCGGCCCGAAACGAGTGGGGATGGAGTCCTTGTTATGATCTTGCAGCCACGGCATCGGATATGCTTGAAAATATTGCAGTCAAACTGGGCAAAAAGGGGGACGGCTATTATGGCGTTGAATAAACTTAAACCCTTGCTTATGGATAAACTGGATGTATTGGACCTGATCGGCGCTCAGAAGAGGGAAGAAAGAGTTATAATCGGCAGACAGCCTCCTCGTGATGGTTTTGGCCCGCGATATTTACTTCAGGGCTGTGGAAACCGGGCTTTCTTGCGCATGAACGCCAATGCCTATCTCGGTCTCAACACCCATCCGCAGGTGATAGAGACGGAAGAAAAAGCAGCCCGGCTTTACGGTACGGGGCCCGGTGCAGTTAGGTTCATCAGCGGTACTTTCGAACCGCATGTTAAGCTGGAAGAGCGCCTGGCCTCTTTTCATCAGCGGGAAGCAGGCATGGTCTTCAGTGCCGCCTACGCCGCAGTCATGGGAGTGCTGCCGCAGCTCATCACCGGTGAAACGCTGGTCGTGAGCGATTCACTCAACCACAACAGTATCATAAATGCAGTCCGACTCGCCCGTCCCGCTGCCGGGGCAGTCTATGAACACCTTAATACAAAGCAACTGGGAGCCATTCTGGAAGAAAACTTGGGAAAGGTGAAGCGGGTCATCGTTGTCACCGACGGCGTCTTCAGTATGCGAGGCGATTATGCCCCCCTGGCTGAAATCTGTGCGATCTGCAGTCGTTATCAGGAACTCTTTGAAGAAGGTGTGATATCTGTGGTTGATGACTCACATGGTGTCGGCGCCTTCGGAAACAACGGCCGGGGTACGGAAGAAAAAACCGCGGCCCGTGCCGACGTCCTCATCTCCACTCTGGGGAAGGCTCTGGGCATAAACGGCGGTTATGTGGTGTCCGATAAGACCGTTATCGACTATTTGCGGGAAACAGCGCCTTTCTATATCTATTCAAATCCGATTACCCCTTCGGAAGCGGCTGCCGCCCTTAAGGCACTGGAAATACTCGACAGCCGAGAGGGATCTGTCCTGCTGGGCAGAATCCGAGAGCTTGCTGCCGCCCTGCGTTGCGGTTTACAGGAAAGAGGTTGTGAAACTCTGCCGGGTGAACATCCCATCGTTCCCCTGTTGATTAGAGATACGGCGAAAACAAGGGAACTGGTGAAACGGCTTTTCCAGCGTAACGTCCTCGCCACGGGACTCAGTTATCCCGTCGTGCCTAGGGGGGAGGAAGAAATCCGCTTTCAGATATCAGCGGAACATACGGACCGGGACATAGACTATCTCCTTGATAACTTCTGAACTGAAAATCCGACCGATTGAGTTGAACTTCTTTTTCTGAGGGATTGTCTCGATGAGCGAAAATGTGGAAGAAAAAAATACGGATGAAATGATGCAGCTGCGTCGTCGCATTGCGGAACTTGAGAAATCGTTGGCTTCGTACGAACAGACTGAGGAGGCTCTACGTGAAAGCGAGAAAAGATACAGGGAGCTCATAGATTTTCTTCCGATATCTCTATTTGAGTTTGATCTCGAGGGCAACATGATCTCCGCCAACAGGACCACGCACGAAATGTTCGGATATAAACAGGAGGATTTGGAAAAAGGGTTTAACGCACTGCGTATCGGTATTATCCCCGAAGAGTGGGACAGGGTTCGTGAAAACATAAAGAGGCGCGTGAAAGGTGAAGATATCGGTAATTCTGAATATACCGCCCTGAAGAAGGATGGCAGTACCTTCAAAATTCAGATTTTGGCAGCACCGATTATGCGTGACAACAAGCCGGTCGGCTTGAGGGGAGCCCTTCTGGATATTACCGAAAGAAAGCAGGCGGAAGAGGCATTGATGTCCAAGAATCAGCAATTGCAGGATATAATAGAGTTTCTTCCGGATGCTACCGTTGTAGTCGATAGGGAGAAAAAGATTATCGCCTGGAATCGGGCCTTGGAAGAGATGACAGGCATCAGGAAAGAAGATGTGATCGGAAGGGACAGTCACGCAAGTGCGGTTCCTTTTTACGGTAAACAAAGACCTTATCTGCTTGATCTGCTGGATGCCAGTGACGAGGAACTGGAAGCAAAATATAAATATGTCGGCAGAAAGGGAAATACCCTCTATGCGGAGACATTTGCCCCGGCTTTATATCAAAATAAGGGGGCTCATCTCTGGATGACCGGATCTCCCCTTTTCGATGTTCAGGGAAACCGGGCAGGCGCCATAGAATCCATTCGGGATATTACCGAATACAAGCAGGCTCTGAAGGCGGTTAAGGAGTCCCAGCAAAGGCTCGCGGATATCATCGATTTTCTTCCCGATGCCACTTTGGTCATCGACAGGGACGGCAGGGTCATTGCCTGGAACAAAGCGATCGAATCCATGACGGGCATCAGAGCGGAAGATATGCTCGGCAAAGGCAATTATGAGTATTCCGTGCCTTTCTACGGGCAAAAAAGGCACATGCTCGTTGATCTGGCCCTTCACCCGGATAGACAAAAAGAAAAATATTACACATCCTTTCAGAAAAAAGGGGACGTCCTTTTCGGTGAAGCTTTCACGCCGGGGATACCGCCTGGTGATGTTCATCTCTCCGCCACAGCATCGGTTTTGCGTGATTCCAATGGAGAGATAGTCGCCGCTATCGAATGCTTCCGTGATGAGACGGAACGAAAAAAACTGGAGGAGCGGTTGAATCGGGCCGAGAAGATGGAGGGGCTGGGAAGGCTGGCAGGCGGTGTTGCCCATGATCTCAATAATGTTCTGGGAATCATGGTGGGCTATTCGGAACTCTTTCTCGAAATGACCCCGGACAACGGTTCCTTGAAAGAGTTTGCCAGGAAAATTTTGCAATCAAGCATTCGAGGCAGTGCCATCGTCCAGGATCTTCTCACCCTGGCAAGAAGAGGTGTGACTGTTTCTGAAGTTGTAAATCTTAACGAGGTAGTGGCCGATTATCTCAAGACCCCGGAGTTCGAAAAGTTGAAATTTTATCATCCGCTGGTGAAGATTTCAGTCGATCTTGGGGACGGTCTCTTGAACATCAAAGGCTCACCGGTACATCTGGGTAAGACGGTGATGAATCTTGTTTCCAATGCGGCAGAGGCCATTACCGGTTCCGGTGAAGTTATAATCCGCACTAGAAACAGGTACCTCGACATTCCCATCCAGGGATACGATTCCCTCAGGGAGGGGGATTATGTCACCCTTGCGATAACCGATACGGGAGGAGGTATTTCCGACGAAGATCTTGGCAAGATATTCGAACCTTTCTACACAAAGAAGGTAATGGGCCGCAGCGGAACAGGACTGGGCCTGGCCGTGGTCTGGGGCACTGTTAAGGATCATAACGGCTATATTGATGTGCGCAGTGATGAAGGTAAGGGGACGACCTTTACTCTTTACTTCCCTGTTACCAGGGAAAAACAAGTGGAAAGCAGCATGGCCGCCCAATCCGAGTTCTACAGGGGTTGCGGAGAGTCAATCCTTGTGGTGGATGATATGCCCGAGCAAAGAGAACTGGCCATGAACATCCTAAGCAGGCTTGGTTATCGGGTTGACTCCGTGGCGGGCGGGGAAGCGGCCGTTGCCTATTTGGCGGCAAACAGAGTTGATCTTGTCGTACTGGACATGATAATGGATCCCGGCATTGACGGTCTGGAAACCTATAGACAAATTCTGGAGATTCACCCGAATCAGAAGGCGATCATAGTGAGCGGCTTTTCCCAGACTGAAAGGGTAATGAAGGCGCAGGAACTTGGCGCCGGAACTTATATCAGGAAACCTTATATTATGGAAGCTCTCGGCCTGGCGGTAAGAAAAGAGCTGGACAGAAAAAGATAAATCAATGAAACCCGAAGATATCAGATCAGGAAGAATAAGATTGATGCTTTCCGTTTTCCCGGTTCGGGAACGGCTGCTGCCATTTTTTCACTTTCATCCCGATCGATTTTTATAAAGGCTGCCGGTCATGACTTTTTCAGAAACCATTTCGCTCCGAACAAAAGGCTTTTGTGATATTATCGATATTACGCCTCAGGTGCTTTCCTGTGCAAAAAAATCTGAGATAACCAACGGGCTGATCACGGTTTTCTGCCCCGGTTCCACCGGATCGATTACAACAATTGAATATGAACCCGGCGTACTGCAGGATCTTAGAGACGCACTCGAAAGAATTGTGCCGTCAAATCTGGCTTACGAGCATAACCGCCAATGGGGAGACGGAAATGGATTTTCCCACGTCCGGGCGGCGCTTATGAAACCTTCACTTACAATTCCTCTTATCCAGGGAAGACCGATTCTGGGAACCTGGCAACAAATCGTCTTCCTTGATTTCGACAATCGAGGAAGGCATCGGGAGATTATAGTCCAAATAATCGGAAATTAAGATCCTTCCCGTCTTTCTTGATTTTCTTACTACCAGTATTTGTCTGGTGCAGGCCCCGTAATCAATCCGTATTGTGTTGTTCCTGCAATGTGACATGATGCAAACATGCCAGTGAGATGAATTATTTCATTTCCAAACCGGAACCGCCGAAAGGGGAAAGAAAATGACTGATCAGACGAAAACGAATGGCAAGGGAGGGATTCCCCGACATCGAAGAACGCGATTGTTTGGCATGAATAACTCACTCCTGAGCAATACGACGGTATATCTGAATCCTGCTGAGGAAAGTCAAGCCGCTGTCACCCTTGAAAAAGCCGCTCTTTATGCCGCGGCGATCAAGGACTTCAACGAAAGTGACTAGCAGATCCGATAACAAATCAAAGACAATATCAAAGTGAAGATACGAAATTCCGCGTTTGAGCAGTATTTTGCCGACCGGAAGTGGTAAACCGTTCTTACCGTCCTCGAGCAGATAGGTAACACAGAGAAAAATCGGTCCGGATGAACACAATGCGGTTCATTTTTTTTTGTGTATTGACGACCTGAACGATAATCGAAAATACTTTTATCTTTGGCTTCATGACTTTCAATTATCAGATGTCAGTAGGCTGAAGTCAGTAACCCTCACCCTGGATGCATCCATGTAAGAATAGACAAAATGAAGAATGAAAATATAAACAAGGAACAACTCATCCATGAGTCGATAGAATTGCAGCCCGGAATTTTCGAAGAAAAGCCAGGGAAATCATCCCGTGTGCCTTTTGAGAAAGAATTGTCGGAGCAATTTGAAGGCCCGGAGGCATACCTCGACCTGTTTGAATTTCTGATTGTCGCTATTGGGGCCGATCAGTCAATTTCTTTTATCAATCGAAAGGGCTGTGAGATCTTAGGATACGAGAAAGAAGACCTGCAGGGAAAAAACTGGTTTGACCAGTGTATTGCAACAAAAGACAGGAAAGCCCTCAAAACCGAATTTGAAGGTGTGATTGCCGGTAAAATCGAACCTTTAAAATTCTGTGAACTTCCCGTCCGGAAAAGAAACGACGAGGAGCTTTTCCTTTGCTGGCACAATGCGATAATGAAAGATCGGAAGCGCAATATTGTCGGTATTCTTTGCTCCGGAGAAGATATGACCGGCAGTGTGCGGGTTCAGGAAAAATTGTTTGCGGCTGAAGAAAGATATCGGGAAATCTTTGAGAATGCCATCGAGGGAATTTATCGCAGTACTCCTCAGGGGAAGTTTATTGAAATCAATTCCGCTTTTGCCCGGATATTCGGATATGGTTCGCCGGAAGAGATGAGATGCTCGATAACCGACATTGGCCGCCAGCTCTATCTCGAGCCTGACAAGCGCCAGGAGTGGATGGAATTTGTAGATCGGCAGGACTATGGCCGTTTTGAAGTGCGGATACGTGACAAGAAGGGAGATATAGGATGGATATGCCTTAGCGCCAGGCCTGTTCGTGATATTGAAGGTAAGACAATCTATTATGAAGGATTTGCTGAAGATATTACCCTGCGTAAGAAGGCGGAAGAGGAGCTGATGCAGTACCGCTGCCATCTGGAGGAAATGGTCGAGGAACGTACGCTACAGCTTGAAAAAAGAAATCAGCAATTGATCTCAGAAATTGCTGAACGGGAAAAAGTGGAAAAAGCTTTACTGGAAAGCGAGAGAGAACTGCGGAGCAAGGCGCAGAACCTCATGGAAGTCAATACGACCATGGATGTTCTGTTGCGAACCATGGAAAAGGATCAGGAAGAGTTGAAAGAGAGCTTTCTGGCAAATATTACGGAGCAGGTTCTCCCCTATCTGGACAAGCTTAAGAAGACGCCGCTCAATAATGTCCAGCAGGGCTTTATTCGGATGGTGGAATCTTCCCTCAACGAGATTGCTTCACCCTTTGTGCGGAGGTTGACCTCCAGCTATCTCAACTTGACAAAAAAGGAGATCCAGGTTGCCGCATTGATAAAAGAAGGCAGGACAACGAAGGAAATAGCGGATCTCATGGACTCATCACTGCGGGTAATTGAATTTCACAGGGAAAATATACGGAAGAAACTGGGAATAAAGAACAAAAAAGGTAATCTGCAGATTCTGCTGCGCTCCTTTTCCTAGGAGTCTGTCGGACTTTCCCTGTATAATGTGATATCGTCGTCCTCTTTGAGGAAGCTTAAACGTGTATCCTCGATCAATTACATGGCTTCGGCATTATCGTATTCCCTGCTTTTTTTCTGCCTTATGATTTCGCCTCGATTTTCTGAATTCTTGTTATTATCAATTTTTCTTCCACAGTAGGGGCAGACTCCCGATGGCGGTGGCGGCAAAGGACGTATCATCTCGGAAGTGACAATACCGGTGGGTACGGCAATAATTCCGTAACCTATTATCATCAATAGGGAGGCGATGATTTGTCCGATCGGTGTTTTCGGGGCGATATCCCCATACCCCACCGTGGTCATGGTGACTATGGCCCAGTAGATACTTACGGGTATGCTGCTGAAGCCGCTCTCATCTCCTTCGATCAAATACATCAGACTGCCGACGATTACCACCACGGCCAGCACTGTGGTCAGAAATACCGTGATTTTTCGGCGACTTCGGATGATGGCGCCCCAAAGTGTGTTGCTCTCCCACATGAACTGCGCAAGCTTGAGAACGCGGAATATCCGGAGTACTCTAAGGATACGGATCGTTGTGAGAAATTGAAAGCCGGGGATGGCTATCAGGCTGATATAGCCGGGCAAGATTGCAAGCAGGTCCACTATTCCGAAGAAGCTTAATGCATAGCGTAGAGGTCGGCGGGCACTGTACAATCGAAGAGCATACTCGACGGTAAAGATCAAGGTAATAAAGAATTCACTCGCCGTCAACCACTGTCCCCATTCCTCATGAATTGACGGAACACTATCCACCATTACAAGTAAAACGGAAAGCAGGATAAAAACAATTAGAGCCACGTCGAAAAGGAGCCCCGCTCTGGTGGAAGATTCGAAAATAATCTTATATATTCTGTCTTTGATATCGTACTTTTGCATGTTTATAAAAACCTTTCAATAATACCCACTAATAAAGCTTACGCTTGCGCCAAGTCGCCTTGTACGAAAAACATCCTAAAGAAATCAAATCCTTTTGTCCATCTGCCGGGCATCTCAAGGACGGCGCCGCAATTAGTAATATTATGTCGAGTGATTTTATTTGAGCGAAAAATCAACGCGGCTGGCCTTGGCCTTTTCAGCCGGTCCCTTCTCATCCGCCTCTTTCTTCAGCTTAGGTTCCAACACAAATACCCGGTCGGCAGCGATGCCGCCGGTCTTGACAATAGCGTCGGCGACTACCCGTGCACGGCGAAGGCCCAACTGGCGCAAATCGTCATCAGAAACCGTTGCGTTGGCCATCATGAGTCTTTCCATTTCCGGGACCGGCAGATCTTTTGCCAGACCGATCATATTGCGCGGTTTGGGGAATTTTTCCTGATTATAGGCCTGCTTGAGAAATTTGGGATATTCAGAAGGTTCGATGCGGATTTCGTCAAGACCGGCGGAACCATCAGTCTGTGCCGACAATGTTTTCAATTTCATCGCCTTTACTTTACGTTCCATGGAGCGACGGCGCAAGCCTTCTTTATCTGTGGCAGGGTCAATGCGGCCGGTTATGTCGAGCTTCAGTCCCGGCCGGTTTTCCAGTGCCTTGACCAGCGAGGAAATTTTGTCCCTGGCTGTCTTGTCGAGAGTCGTCCGTCCCGGTTCGAACTCGATGTATGAAAGCTGCTCTCCGCCGCCAAAGAGGTTTCCCAACAATGCGAAGGGCGAGGTTACGGCTTTGGTTATCAGGTTGATTATGACTCTCACAATAATGCCGCCGACTGAAAATTTTGGATCGTCCAGTGAGCCGGAAATCGGCAGATTCACATCTATGACGCCGTTGCGGTCTTTTAACAGCGCCACGGCCAGGAGCACCGGCAGT
>MVQR01000017.1 GCA_002067815.1 Syntrophus sp. PtaB.Bin001
TCGGCATAATTGTAGAGTCCGCAGCAAGCGCCGCAGGATTTACAGGAATCAGGCTGGCATAAATGGATGAAGGAATTTCCGTTTTCAATTTTTTCCGGTTGCATGGTTGAGGGAATATAAGAGGAATGAATTTGCAGGTCAAGCATAAAGATGATAAGAAGGCACCCGTCGGAATGACGAAAGACAAACTGGTGAAAGTCATTTCGAAAGATTAATCTTTAAGGACAGGAACAACAATGAAACAGCTGATTGAAGAAATCGCCCTCCCAAACGGATTGATTTTGAATATCTGGGATGCCTCACGAGTCATAGCCGCCGATACTACCAGCGTTATCCTGATTGCAAGCATCAAGATGGTGCTTAAACCGGAGCATTTTCAAGAGGCGGACCACTATAAATTGACGACGGCAGTTTTCGGTCAGGAAATGCTTTACGAATACAGAGTGGAACGCACCTTTGTCAAAACTGATATGTGTGAAACCGTATATCAGGAATTGCTGGAATCTTTCAAGGCCAATACTTTGCCTTACCTCTCCCACGCAGCTTTTCCGGAACAGTTTTCCCGCTCGAAGCACCGTGAAATTATGAATAATCCTTACCGATACCGGAATTACCTCGAAAAGGATATCTAAGAAAAATATCGAGGATTTATAGATCATGAGTCTTGACGACTTATTTGTTTCGGTCTCAAAGCCGAGCCGTTACATCGGCGGTGAAGTCAACTCCACCTGCAAAGATTTTCATGCCTGTCCGGTACGCATCGCACTGGCTTTTCCCGACACTTACGAAGTCGGCATGTCCCATCTGGGGCTGCAGATTCTCTATGCAATTCTGAACGGCTATCCCGATGTCGCCGCCGAACGCTGCTATGCCCCCTGGCCGGACATGGAAAACCTTTTGCGGACTCGACGCTTGCCGCTGACCACACTGGAATCCCGCACCCCACTGTCGGCCTTCGATCTCGTCGGCTTCTCGCTCCAATACGAATTGTCCTATACCAATGTCCTTAACATGCTGGATCTGGGCGGCATACCACTGCACTGCAAAGACCGCGGCGAAAGCGATCCCCTCGTTATTGCCGGCGGTCCGTGTGTCTTTAATCCCGCCCCGATGGCTCCTTTCATGGATGCTTTCGTCATCGGCGAGGGGGAAGAGGTAATCTCTGAAATTGCCGAAGCAATGAGGAAAGCGAAGACAGGGGGATATAACCGGCAACGGAAGCTGGAACAACTCGCGGCCATACCGGGCATTTATGTCCCGGCTCTTTTCTCCGGCGGCCGGATCCGCAAGCGAATTGTCACGAATCTCGACTCCTGGCGGTTTCCGATGAGTCCCATCGTCCCCCTTATGAAAACCGTCCATGACCGCATAACGTTGGAAATCGCCCGGGGATGCACCCGAGGCTGTCGATTCTGCCAGGCTGGGATGGTCTGGCGGCCCGTCCGGGAAAAGAATCTGCATTCCCTTGAACAATCGGCGGAAGAGCAGCTCTGTTCCACAGGATATGATGAAATTTCCCTGCTGTCACTGAGTTCAGGCGATTACAGCCGGATCGAAGATCTGCTGATCCGGCTTATGGACAGATATTACAGCCGCCGGATTGCTATCTCGCTGCCCTCCCTTAGATCGGAAACCCTGACCCGGACCTTGATTGACAATATCCGTAAGGTGCGGAAAACCAGTTTCACCCTCGCACCGGAGGCAGGAACCCAGCGTTTGAGAAACATAATCAATAAAGGCAACACGGAAGAAGACCTGCTTGCCACCACAGCTCAAGTTTTTTCCGCAGGCTGGAAATCCGTTAAACTTTATTTCATGATCGGACTGCCTACGGAAAAGGAAGAGGACCTGGACGGCATTATCGATCTGGGCCATAAGGTTTTAAAGCAGACCGGAAATAAGGGACAGGTGACTTTGAGCCTGTCAACCTTCGTCCCCAAGCCACATACGCCCTTTCAATGGCACCGGCAGATCGGCATGGAAGAGACGGAGGAAAAGCAGCTTTACTTGAGAAATTCAATCCGCAACCGCAACATCGGTATTAAATGGCATGATCGCCGGATGAGTCTTCTGGAAGGCGTCTTTTCCCGAGGCGACGAAGCCTTGGGAGGGCTTATCGAAAAGGCATTCCGGCTCGGCTGCCGTTTCGATGGCTGGAGCGACCAGTTTCGATTCGATCTCTGGGAAAAGGCCATGGATGAACTGAACATACAAACCGGCGTCTATCTCCGGGAACGCACTTTTCAGGAAAACATGCCTTGGGATATCATTGATTGTGGAGTTAACGGAGATTTCCTGAGGAATGAACTAGCTAAATCTCTTTCCGGTCAACTGACGGCAGATTGCCGCCGCGGAATATGCCTGCAGTGCGGAGTCTGCGACCACAAATCAATCCGAATAGAAAAAGCCGCTTCAGGGAGAGATGAAGGAATTACCACGGCGCACTTAAGTCGACAGGAAATATCTCAGGCAACCGATTCAAAAGTGTCTCGGCTCCGCCTGACTTTCAGCAAAGGAGGCACCGCCCGCTTGTTGTCTCATCTGGAAATAACCGAAGCACTCATCCGGGCGATAAAAAAAAGTGGGGAACTATTCGTTTTTACCGAAGGTTTTCATCCTCACCCCAAGATTTCCTTTGCCTACGCCACCTCTGTCGGCATGGAAAGCGACGGCGAATATGCCGATATCCAGCTGAGAAATCTTGCCATCGAACCGGCGGTCCTTATGGAAACGATCAATTCCGCCCTTCCCGCGGGTCTCAGACTGACAGAGATCAGGGAGATTTCTCCCGGCACCCCTTCCCTTTCGGAATTAATCCGGGGGTTCGTTTATGAAATTTCGATCCCGGAAGGTATTTGGGCTGATGATGACTGGGTCAGGATTGAACAGAAAGCAGACGAATTCTTATCCGCATCATCTTTTCAGATGATCAGAAACACCAAAAACAAAACGGTCGTGCGGGATATTCGATCCGCTGTTGAAGCCATCATAATCTTAAAAGAATCAGGCATTATAAAGGTCTCTCTGCTGCTGGCAAAGGAAGGAACGGTGAAGCCGATCGAAATTCTCACGGAAGTGCTGAACTTCGACAGAGATAATTCGAATATGATCAAGATCAGAAAAGTGGAAACATTGTTCGCATCATAAAAAGCCGCTTATCCACAGGCATCGTGAATATTTTTTAATGTTGTTCACAAAAGGATTGACAAATTCCACAATAATTCTATAATTCGCAATTCAAATTTTAACAAACGAAGGATGCCATGAATATGTATGCAGTCATAAAGACAGGCGGGAAACAGCACAGGGTTTCAGAAGGAGAATTGCTGAACGTTGAAAAGCTGGAAGGGAACAAAGGAGACAGCGTCGTATTTGATAATGTGCTGATGGTAGCCAAAGAAGGAGATATCAGGGTGGGAACTCCTGTTGTGGAAGGGGCAAAGGTTGTCGGTGAAATTGTCGCTCAAGTAAAAGGCCCTAAAATTTATGTTTTCCATATGAAAAGGCGAAAGAGTTACCACAAGAAGACCGGACATCGCCAGCCGCTGACACGCATGAGAATCAAGGAAATTTCGATTTAAACGGAGGACATCATGGCACATAAAAAAGGACAGGGAAGTTCCCGAAACGGCAGAGACAGCAATTCCCAGAGACGGGGTGTGAAGGTATACGGAGGACAGAGCATTCATGCCGGCTCCATTATCATTCGCCAGTTGGGAACTAAAATCCATCCCGGCAACAATGTTGGTATGGGCAAGGATTACACGCTCTTCGCTCTGATCGACGGCGTGGTCAAATTTGAAAGGTACGACAAGACAAGGAAGAAAGTGAGTGTTTACGCAGCAGTCTGAAAGTCGTCATTTCAAAGAGAAAAAGTCGCAAGCAAATTGAGAAATAGAGTACACGAAGGCACTGTTACAGTGCCTTTTTATTTTCAGCTGCATCAACCCGGGAACCTGATTCTTCATGAAATTCATTGATGAGGCAAAAATTTATGTCAAGGCCGGTGACGGCGGCCGGGGCTGTGTCAGTTTCCGCAGGGAAAAGTACGTTCCTTTCGGCGGTCCCAACGGCGGTGATGGAGGAAAGGGTGGCGATGTGGTCATCACGGCCTCAGTAAGCCATCACACTTTGCTCGACCTGAAATACAACCAGCATCATGTGGCAAAAAACGGCAGTCATGGCAAGGGCAGCAACAAAACAGGGCATAGCGGCCCCAATCTGGTGATTCCCGTCCCAGTCGGCACTCTGGTCATTGACCACGAAACCGGTGAAATTCTTGCCGATCTGGTCGCCGACGGGCAGCAGTATGTGGTCGCCAAAGGCGGAATCGGCGGTCGCGGCAACGCCCGATTCGCCACGGCCACAAATCAAGCTCCCCGCTTCGCCCAGAGCGGAATCCCCGGCGAGGAGCGATGGATCCGGCTGGAGCTGAAGCTTCTTGCCGATGTCGGCATTATCGGGTTACCCAATGTAGGAAAATCCACTTTCATCTCCAGAGTCTCCGCAGCCCGTCCGAAAATTGCCGATTACCCTTTTACGACACTGACGCCGCATCTCGGAGTCGTAAGTTACGGCGACAGTCTCAATTCCTTTGTACTTGCCGACATTCCCGGCTTAATTGAAGGCGCTCATCAAGGAATCGGTATGGGAATCCAATTCCTCCGTCATATTGAGAGGACATCGCTGCTGCTGCACATTATCGACATCTCGAAAGAAGAGGCCAATGGCTGGCGCGACTTTGAAGTCATCAATTCCGAACTGGCGTCATACAGCGCCGAACTGGCTTTAAAACCTCAGATTGTGGCCGTCAACAAAACCGATCTGCCCGTAACCCGGCAGAAGCTGGGAGAAACGATTTCGAGCTTTGCCGAAAAAGGCATTACGATTTATCCGTTCTCCGCCGCCACAGGCGAAGGCATTTCCGCTCTTCTGCAGGCTATTGTGGAAGTCCTGCAAAATATCCGAAACAGGAAGACTGAAAATGAGTGAAACGCGAGACCAAATCCTGAAAAATGTAAAAAGAGTTTTGATAAAAATCGGCAGTGCCGTCTTGACAGGCAGCGAAGGCCTGGACAGGGAAATCATCCAGCATTTGGTGGATCAGATAGCCGCCTTGACACGGAAAGGCGTTCAAATTGTCATGGTCACGTCAGGGGCTATTGCTTCGGGGAAGCACCGCCTCGGCATTACCACACCGTTGAAAAGCATACCCCAGAAACAGGCGGCGGCGGCCATTGGCCAGGGGCGATTGATGCGGATTTATTCCAATGCCTTTGCAAAACACGGCATTTACGTGGGTCAGATTCTTCTTACAATGAGCGATTTGACGGATCGCCGGCGTTTTCTCAACATTCGCAACACTCTTTCCTCTCTCATGGATTGGGGAGTTATTGCTATCATTAACGAAAATGACACGGTCGCCATTGATGAGATCAAGTTTGGAGACAACGACAATCTGGCTTCAATGATTGCCAATATTATCGAGGCACACCTGGTAATCAATTTGACCAGTACGCCGGGACTCTTCGACCGAAATCCTACAACGTCAAAAGACGCAAAGCTGATTCCCCTTGTCAGGGAAATCACGGAAGAAATCGAGGCAGCCGCCTCTGAGGAAGGAACGTCCGTCGGAACGGGAGGGATGA
Source organism: Syntrophus sp. PtaB.Bin001 (assembly GCA_002067815.1). Lineage (GTDB taxonomy): Bacteria > Desulfobacterota > Syntrophia > Syntrophales > Syntrophaceae > Syntrophus. Next base: position 5,649 of record MVQR01000017.1, read on the forward strand.
AGAGCAAGGTCATGGCGGCCAAAAAGGTAACCGCCTTCGGTATCCCTTATATTATCGCTCCGGGAAAAGAAAAGGATGTTCTGCTGCGAATCTTCGACGGGAATGAGTTGGGCACCCTCTTTCTGCCGATGAGCGAACATCTCAACAGCAGAAAATACTGGATTGCTTTTACCCTGAGGTCGAGAGGAGCACTGGGAATCGATAACGGCGCGAAATGCGCGATTGTCGAAGAAGGGAAGAGTCTTCTGCCTTCAGGAATTGTAACTGTGGAGGGCGATTTTGTCGTGGGAGACCCGGTAACATGCATCGACCGAGAAGGCGTCCCTCTGGCCAAAGGTTTAGTCAATTACACGGCTGAAGATATACGGAAGATAATGGGACTCAAAACATCCCGGATTGAACAGGTTCTGGGCCATAAAGACTATGACGAAGTCATACACCGTGACAATCTGGCGGTTATCCGGCGCAGCCGCAAACAAAGAGAAAAGAATTGACACCGCATTCCATCCGGAAATTCCGAGTTCTCACAATTCGCGGTATGGCATCAGCAATGCGTGCTATAACTTATCCGAGCTTTTCTGAAAAAAAGCATGGATTTTTTCTCCCAGCTCTTTTCCGATGCCCTCCACCTGAGTAAATTCCTCAGGGGAAGCCTCCTTAATCTTCCGGATATCTCCAAAAAACTGAAGGATGGCTTTTTTTCGCGATTTTCCTACACCGGGCACTTCATCTAGAAGCGACATGAAATCATTTTTAGTTCTCAGGTGTCGATGATAGGAAACGGCGAAGCGGTGCGCCTCGTCCCTGATTCTTTGAAGCAGGAAAAGGGCTGCCGGCCAACGGCTCAGATACAGGGCTTCTTTTTTATGGGGTAAGTACACCCTATCCTCGCTTTTATTGACTCCTCCTGCAGCCGGGCTGTTTGCCCTTTCCTTGGCCAGCCCGATAACATCTGGACCTGTAATCGACAGATCATTCAGAAGAGAAAGTGCGACAGTCAACTGACCTTTTCCACCGTCCACAACAATAAGGTCGGGAAGATTTTCTCCGCTCCCGTATCTTCTCTTCATAGCCTCATACATCATTGCGTAGTCATCGGCTCCTTCAACCGTACGGATGCGAAAGCGCCGATAGCCCGATTTCCAGGGACGGCCGTCATGAAAAGTTACCATGGAGGCGACAGCCAGCCGACCGCTGATGTTTGAGATATCAAAGGCCTCGATTTTCCCGGGAAAGCGACTCAGATGAAGCTTTTCCTTCAGCAACCCGAGAGATTCCGCAGGGTCTTCCAGGGATTTGCGTTCCATTTTCAAGTAATGCTCAGCATTTTGCGTGGCAATGCGGAGAAGCTCCCGGCCGTGCCCCTTCCCGGGAACCAAAAGTGACAGGGCCTTCCCCCGCTTTTCCTCCAGATATTCCCGAATGACATTGTAATCCTCTATGGGCGTCGGAATAATGACCTCCCGAGGTATGTCTTCGGCGCGATCGTAATATTGCATGATCAATGAAGACAGCATGTCCGATGTTTCACCGTCAAATCTGAAGAGGGGCAGAGCTTGACTTCCCATGATCTTTCCCTGCCGGATGAAGAGAACACAGACCTGAATTAGAGGACCTTCCCGATACAGGCCGAAAATATCTTGATCCTTCAAGGTCATCGAGACGACGCGTTGCTTTTCCAGCGTCCTTTCAATTGACTCGATTCTGTCCCTCAATATGGCCGCCTCTTCGAAGTTCATTTGTTCTGCCGCCGTCTTCATCCGCCTTTGCAGCTCATCAAGAAGTTTTTTGGCCCGGCCTTCAAGAAACACGATCCCATCCTGAACCATCCGGCAATAATCCTCGGAGTTGATCAATCCGGCACAGGGGGCAAGACATCGTTTGATCTGATATTCGAGACAGGGCCTTGTTCGGGATTTCAGCTCCGCATCACGACATGTTCTCAGAGGGAATATGGTCTGAAGAAACTGAAGTGTTTCTCGAGCCGAAGTACTGGAAGGGTATGGCCCAAAGTACTTTGCCCCGTCTTTCTTGGGGCGCCGGACAAGTTGGAAATGGGGGAAGGACTCGTTGAGGTCTACGCGGATATTGAAGTATGCCTTGTCGTCACGAAAATATATATTGTACCGGGGACGGTGCTCCTTGATCAGATTGTTTTCAAGAATAAGGGCCTCTTTTTCAGTTTCCGTCAGGATGAATTCGATATCATGGATTTTGGAAACAAGAAACGGAATCATGACGCGGGAATCCGTCCCGCCGAAATAGGCGCGAAGGCGACTTTTGAGATCTTTCGCCTTTCCGACATAGAGAACCTTACCGGCGGTGTCTTTCATGAGATAGACCCCGGGAGTTCGCGGCGCGGAACTTATACGATCTTCCAATTCCCGATTCATAAAGCCCTGAAGAGATTCCCGTTTTTTTAGGTCTTGATGCAGGAGGCAAACATCCACATGCTGCCATAGGAGGGAATATATTTCTTCACCAGCTTTACAGAAGAAAAATGTCTGTTCAATATGTTTTCTACAAGGGCTATCGTTCCATGATCATATTCCGAAGCGCACTGCAGAGAAAGCACGCCTTTGACTTTCAAACTATCCTTAATCTTCTCGAAAAGCTGATCCAGATAAATCCTGCGATCCATGGCAATAAAAGACTCAGGGTGCATGGTTAAATCATAGATCATTGCATCGAACTGAAGGCTACCATCCAGGTACTTAAAGACATCTTCAATTACTATATCCACTCTTTCATCCTCAAAGGCATTGTGGCATATGTTTTCGAGATAGGTTTTTGCAACCCGGATCACTTCGGCATCGATATCAATCACCGATACCCGGCCGGGATTCAATTTCAATAATTCATACAGCACACCGCCGTCCCCGCCGCCCAGAATTGCAACGGAAGAAAGAGAATTTAAATTGTTCCTGAGAGGTTCAACCATGGCCTCGTTATAGAGGTAGGCATCCCGTTCAGCGATCTGCAGGTCGTTATCGAGGAACAGCATCCGCCCAAAATCCTGATTATCAATAACTTTAATATCCTGATACTTGGAAACCCCCGCAAAGATTTCCTGATCAACGCGATAGCGGACATCAAACCCGGCAGCGCTATTATCATCGGTAATCCAGTTGGTCCGGGACACTTCAAGAGGATTTCCCCGTGATACCTCAACTATCCGCGTTGTTGCTGGCATCAGCTTTCTTTCCAGATAGTCCAGCAGATGTTTTGATTTCTGATTTCCCCGGGAACAGGTAAAAATATCCACTGAGGCATGACGGGCTTCAGGATAGGTATGAATAGCGACGTGGGATTCACTAATGACAGCAATGGAGGTAACGCCGATGGGATCGTAACAATGGCTGTTCAAACTGACAAGACCCAAATCGCAGGTTCCAATTCCTTCCGCGATGATTTTTTCAAGCGCTTTGGAATCATTCAGTATATTGACAGAACAGTTGAAAAATTCTGCAAGGATTTGACTTCCCGTGGGTTTCATGGCCGACCCTCTATTTCTTGTACGGATATCTATCTCATGAGTGAAGCGGAATGGACCTTTGGCCATCAATATATTGTAAAAAAAACAATATATTGTAAAGAAATTCATAGAGTTAACTTCACATCGTTAAAGGCAGGTCTTGTATATAAAAACCCAACTTACCTGTCAATAAAAAAGCAAGAAAAATATTTCATCACTGAATGCGCGAAAGCGTACTTGGACTTTACAGGCCGGAAAAGAAAGGGCTTACGGTCGTTTTGGAAAGTATTTCATGATGATTCCCGGAAAAGAAACAGGGCACTTTTTAACTACAAGGATATCGGCTGCAACCATTTGTTTTTGCTTCCATCGTAAAACCATTTATCAGGGAATCCCCGGCGTTTGACGAAAGTGGGATTTTTGGCCCAAAGGATCAGGGAGTCATAGGCAGCCTGGATCTTTCTGAACATGGCAGCGTCTCCACCCAGATCAGGATGGTGAATTTTGACCTGCCTGCGGTAGGCATTTCTGATTACTCGCTGGTGATCTCCACGGTTGAGTTCGCCATGATCAAGGTCAAGATGCTTCAGTGATTTTTTATGGATCGCAGGCATCCGCACTTCATAAGGTTTAACACAAGTCACTGAGCCATCGTTCCGGACTGCACAATCAAGCAACAGCTTTGACGCCAGATATCTCTTGTTGGTTCGTCGTTGTTCCGACCACCAGATTTCACCCATCAGGTCGGCCATTCGGCTGAAATCATCGGCAGGCGTCTTTCCCGGTGCACGGGGAAAGGAAAAACTGTATATTTCTTTCGAAGTGTAGAGGATCATATCCATCATTATCGCCAAGTCCGAAAAATAAAATGTGGCGTAGCGGGTGTTCAACGCCTGGACAAGACCTGTTCTCAAGTCAAGTTTATTGCGCAACCTTTGGCGACAATCACTGGAGCAATATTTCCTCGAACCGCTATTTATTGTTGCTCCGCACGACAGGCAGCGGTTTTTTCTTTTTTTTGTAACAATTACAAGGTCATTCACGATTCAGAACAGTTTGCCGAAAAATTTTGTTCACCTTTTTTATCAAAACAAAAACTTTTTCCCAAGACTTCTTCAAGATGATCGCAAGATCATTACCATCATTCCATATCGATAATGCTTTCCTACCGACGCCTTTGATATTTCCCCATGAGTTGCGCCTCTTCAAGAATATGCCCTTTCATTGCCCGAAGCAATTGTTCCTTGGTCGCTCCCGGTTTTAAACTCAGCACTGCGTTCAGTGCATACAATTTAAAATAATATCGATGAGTGCCGCTTGGAGGACAAGGACCGCCATAGCCAATTTTGGACCAATCATTATTACCCTGTCGGATGCCGCTGCTGAGTTCCCTTTCCGGCCTTATATTCTCAGTCAGGGTTTTCATGCTTGCGGGGATGTCATAAACAACCCAGTGAACCCAAGTTCCCCCGGGGGCATCGGGATCATCACTAATAAGGGCAAGGCTTTTCGTATTTTCCGGAACATTATCCCATTCCAATGGAGGGGAAACATCATCTCCATCGCAGGTGTATTTCATGGGTATCATTTCACCATCATTGAAAGCGCGACTTGTGATTTTCATTGTTCTTCCTCCTTTTGTCGCAGAAAAAGCATCACAGACGAGTCCCAAACACAGCAAAAAAAACATCACAATAATAATTATCCGGTCGGTTTGCTCTTTCATCCTGTTTTCAGTTCTCTCTTCGATACGTAGGCGGAAATCAATTGTAAAACTTTTTCCCAACAATCAGTTTCTATTGCTTTCTCAAGCTAATTTTTTTTACGAAGAGATTTCATCTTATAATTATGTGATAAATCTATCGCCACAGACCAGGATTTTCCAGCCTGCATCACTCGTACGACTTTACCGATCAAGTCAATGCGTCCCCGGTTTTCCAAACTTACGGAGATGGCTACCACATCTCCGGAATTATATATTTTTTCAGAAAGAACATTCAACCCCCCCAGAGAGAAGTCCACCAGACTCACGGGCATCCCATCGATTTTAATGTCAGCGTGCATTGCGTCGCTTTCTTCATTACTGACGGTGTAACGTTGATAAACTCGCTTTTCTTTCACAAATCCTCCATCTACATAACTATTTGATATTACTGACATTAGATTCAAGAAGAAGTATATGTTCGAGCATGGGGGAAGTCAAGGGGAAATGGGCGTTTGTGGCCAAAATCTCGCCTTCAGCCGGTGAAATTTTTGCTCTCTATTGATCTTGATTTGAAAAGCAATGACTGACGGATAAGAATCCCGACGATACCAAAAGTGATGAGCCCCGATCTTTGTCAAATATCAAGAGCGGCAGCAGATCGGCAACTTTTTGCAATCATGGGCAAGCATGCGGTCTTGATCTACCCTCTGTTGACACGATGGGAAAATTATGGAAAAGATCCCGCGAAAATAATTTTACTAAGGAGCTTATATGGCGGAAGAGGAAAAGAAGGAACGATGGCTGAATTACCTGGCGCTGACAACCGTCATTCTGGCGGTTTGCGCTACATTGTCCACCTTCAAAGGGGGAGCCTACTCGACAAAGTCAGTATTGAGTCAAAACCAGGCAGCCAATCAGTGGGCCTATTTTCAATCAAAGAGCATTAAAGGTTACCTTTATGAAATCCAGAAGGACGAAATTGAACTGTCCTTGCAGAACGCTCTGAAAGAAAAGAACGATGTCCTGGCGGATCAGTACAGGAGGCAAATTGCGTTGTATGTTCAGAAAATAAAAAAATATGACGATGAAAAGGCTGCAATTATGAAAGAGGCAAAAAGACTGGAAGGCATAAGGGATGAAGCCCAGCGCCATTCATACTACCTGGGCATCGCAGTGATTTTCCTTCAGATAGCCATTTTGCTTTCGTCCATATCGGCCTTGATGAAAAAGAAAATACTCTGGCTCTGCAGTGCAGTAACCGGCGTTGTCGGAATTGTATATTTTGTAAACGGACTCTTTCTGATTATTTAAATGCCATTGTCCCGGAGCTGCCCGCACATGCCGCGTCCGGCTCCTCACCTCTTTCTTTACGAGAACAAAAAGTTTCATACACTGCACATTTTGAATATATTTGTGCGAAGTCACTGGATAATTTACTGATATGACAATACTTTTATTGGTTCGAAGTTACGTTTGCTTGCATCCAATGCGCTAGCACCGTCTCGCGTCCATTGCCTTCCTTTGCAAGGGTCTGTGCAAGCTCGGTTTCGATATCCCTTTGTGCTGAACGTCCCCTCAGGTAGAGCTCCCATACGGCGGATGAGTGGAAACCTTCCAGATTCTCTGTGGCCCTCGCCAGGGAAAGCTGATTCACCATTTCATCGTACCCCGCGATCTCTCGCCGGTGGTTTTCGTAAAGGTCAGTCCCGATCACCTGCGACAGAGGCTCGTAATCGCTGTATTCGCCGGGCCGGTGGCGCTCCACACCGGTGGGCGCCGGATCGAACATACAAAAGAGCGAAACGTAACCCTTGTTGATGTAAACCTCGTGCTTGTTGCGGAAGAATTGAGGGATCTGCGTAATCTCGTTGAGGCGGCATTCTTCTTCCGGGCCACCGGCAGCCTCGTTCAGGTGATAGGTCGACTCCCCTGTAAGCGGCAACCACGGGCCCCATGTCTGCCCTCTTTCTTTGTATGGATGTTGCGCCATACGCACGCGGGCGATCCCCTTCACATCATAGCAGACATTTACCTCCGTCCGGGAGTTATAGGACATTTTAAATACCGACTCCCCATCTTCGTTTTGAGGGAGTCCCGTAACATCGAACATGGTGGTATGGAACCAAGAGACCGGATTTCCGGATTTAGACAACAGGGTTTGGTCATGATGCAGAAAGATCCGCCGACTGAGATACTGGGGAGTAAAAATCCAGCGGAAAGACTGAGATCCTGAAGCACAGGCCGCTAGAAACATTTCGTCGCGAAGCAGAAATTGTTTACCGCGGGTCTGTGAGGCCGATGGGCTTGCAACGTGGATCAGTTCGCTCTCAGATTCCATTTCCAGGACAACTTCCTGATAGGGTGGCAGATAGAAATGCACATTTGCTCTCAAAGAATAAACTTGCCTAGGATCATTCTTGAAACGCAGGATTCCTTTACCTAGCAAGACGCTGACGATGTGACCGACATCAGCTCTCATTTCGAGGCGTCCAGCCTCCGGAAAGCGAATTCGATCGACATCGAGCCCCTCGGGATGGGCATCATGTCTCAGGATTCGAGCTTGAGCATAAGGTTTACCTGAATCGCGGGACCAACTGTTTTTGATGAGTTTTTCCATGGACTGTGGCCTCCTTAAAAGTTCGGTTCACAATACCTGGTTTCCCAAACAACGATCGGCGCCAAGTGATTGGCAAAGTCCGCTTCTTATGCCTTCAACGATTATTAACCATAAAGGAACAATACCTGTGAAAATATCATTGTAAAGAATGTGCATGGCATGCACATTCTAGGGCTCTTGATTGTTGTTTTTCCCTCCGCCGATTACCCCACGAAGCCATTCCGGATGAAGATTTTTTTTATGATTATTCTGAGAATAAGAGTGAAAAATAACAGAAGCATCGAAATCTTCCCTTATCATTTTCAGAACCCAGTAAAATCCCCTAGGAGAATTGGGCTGTTTGCATTTATCGATCATTTCATCCAGAACATTTCTGATTTCATTTTTATTTATTGAATTGTTACAGGCGAGATATTGGATCAGCAGGGACTGAACAGTCAAAAGCCCTGCTATTGATTCTTGCATCCATTTTATTTCATCTTTGTCGATCATTTTTAATCACCTCCATATGAATAAAAATGATTTATTTATTAACACCCACCTTTCCCTGTATCGTGATTTTCTCTTTTATTAAGGAAATACCGTTGAAAACACGGCACCCACACTAGTAAGTTACGCCTATTTTTTCCCAATGGCAAAGAGAATATTAACCCCTCACCTCACTTTCTCTCCGGAAAATCACAATTCCGCGAAATCTAGTTGACATAGGAAGTTTCTCTTCATACATTCCCACTCAAAAAAATGATGCCTTATCAGCATGGAGGAGAGCATAAAAAAGTGAAAGAAAACTTATATGAATATCTGGCCGGCAACGAGTATCCCGGCCGTGGCATCTGTATTGGAAAAACGCCCGGCGGCAAGAAAGCCATGATTGCCTACTTTATCATGGGCCGTAGCGTAAACAGCCGTAACCGTGTGTTTGACCCCATTGACGGCGGCATTCGCACCGTGGCTGCCGATCCCTCCAAGATGACGGACCCCCATCTCATTATTTACAACCCCGTGCTGACTCTGGGAAACACCACGATTGTGACAAACGGCGACCAGACCGACACCATCCGGAATTTTATCGCTGCCGACATTTGCCCTGGCTATGGCTTCGAGGCCGCGCTGAATACCCGCACTTTTGAAGACGACGGCCCCAACTGGACGCCCCGCATTTCCGGCGTCATAGATATGCGCATGGGCGGCTATAAGCTGAGCATTTTGAAGAGCGACAACGGCAATGAAAACAGCGTTCAGCGCTTTACCTTCGATTATCCGCAGCCCCTCGCCGGAGAAGGGCACTTTATCAGCACCTACAAGTGCAACGGCGATCCGATCCCCAGCTTTGAGGGCGAACCGTTGTGCGTGGCCATGAAAGAGGAAGACCCGGACAAATACGCCGGCAGGCTGTGGAAGGCCCTGAACAAGGATAACAAGGTGAGCCTGTTTGTACGCGCAATCGACCTGGCGACCCAGGTGTACAAAGACGTCATCATCAACAAATACAAAACGGTGGAGGAATAAGGAATGAACGAATTGGCGCTTAAATACGGCTGCAACCCCAACCAGAAGCCTGCCAGGATCTTCATGGCGGACGGCGGCAATCTGCCTGTTGCCGTATTGAACGGCAAGCCCGGCTATATCAACTTTTTGGACGCCTTGAACAGCTGGCAGCTGGTAAAGGAGCTGAAAGAGAATACCGGCATAGTTGCCGCAGCCTCCTTTAAGCATGTGTCCCCCGCCGGGGCAGCCCTGGGTTATCCACTGGACGACATCCTTCGCAGGATGTACCACATCGACGCCGATATGAAGCTTTCTCCACTGGCTTGTGCTTATGCGCGCGCCCGCGGCGCTGATCGGATGAGCAGCTT
>MVQR01000018.1 GCA_002067815.1 Syntrophus sp. PtaB.Bin001
TTCTTTCACAAGATGTTGAAATTCATGCCGAGGGAATAATTGTAACAACTGACTAAATATGCTACTGAACCTCATGGTTGAGTCCTCCTTCTGGTGTTTGTGATTTGGCCAAAATTCCTATACCAAATCAGGGCTCAACTTTCCCTTCTTAAAAAAGCTAATTTGGACAAGAGTGTGTCTTTATATAAAATTTTATGCTTCCCATGAGCAAAACTAGAAAAATAATCACTCGCCAAATATGACAAAGCTCTATCACAGATCAATCCAAGTTTATACTTCACCCTCGTATATTTCTGGGATGCATGATTTATTAATGATTTAATTCCTTGCATATGACAAGGAAGCCCCACCAAAGCCACATCCCCCTCAAATGACATAAGCTTGCTCAGTGCAGAGAGTAAGTCAATAGGAGTGTAAATAGATTTCTGAGAACGATAAAGTTCATCAATGTTCTTTGCCAAATAACAGACAGGAGTTGGTTTAATTCCATAGTCCATTCGTACCACAATGGCAGAACTAATCAGTTTTTGTTGAAGTAGATAGGTCAACACCTCCGTAACCATTCCACCGCTCTGTGCGTTGGAATAAATCTTTTCATCAAACGTTCTCCCAATATAGGCGTTGATCGTATGACCTTCAAACAAATCTTCAGTAGCATAACCACGCGTTACCACATCAGCAACATCTAGGCCAGGACACACATCGTAACAAACGCCGCAATTTATGCAGCCCTTATAGTCTATACACGGTTGTAACCTTCCCGCGCTGGTAATCTCAAATCTGATCGAATCAGAAGGACATGATACGCCACAAGCGCCACAGCTAAAGCATAAATGATTCTGAGTAATGGTTGTTATATCGGCTTTTTTCACAGAGGGTAATCGCTACCTATACTATCCAATACTAAACTAGAGATTAAAAAACCTTTGTCGAATATACTTTCTGATGGTCGCGGTATTATGTTTTGGATAATATCCATACTACCTTCATATGCTCTTATGCTTGGGGTAGTGTTTGACATGAGGTTTTTTGCTATATGGTTTACGATTCCATTGGTATAATGCTCTCTTTCATTTTCGGTAACGATTGTGTACTTGACCAATAATCTCAATAAATTTAAAATATAAAAATAGGTAGATGTATCAATAAAATTGCAATATCTCAAACTTTTCGGTTTTGGTTCCCATGAAAAATCAAAGTATATTTCTTTGTCGCATCTCTCTTTGAGGTCGTTTTTTATAAACGACCAACCTCTAGTCAACATTTCCTTTTCACCATGACCGAGAGTTGATGCCACTTCATTTTTAGCCGCCAAAAAATAGTAAATGCTAACCACGTGATGTAAAGCGTCTCCAAAGAATATAGAACGATCTTCCATTATTTTGTTGTAGATTTTCAGTACAATATCCGGAATCATGGGCGAAAAGAACCACAGAAATTTCTGAAAAATATTTGGTTCGAAATAGCTCCAAAAACCGTCAGCTCTTTGAGATCTTTTAATGGCTTTTTCTATTTTTTTAATCTCTTGCCGATAAAAGCTGTTGGTGATGTCTTTAGATTTTGCCATTTGTAAAAATAGATATGACATGGCAGTGGTGTTGACTACGTGAAATTTATGACCTTTATTGTTCCTATCAACCTTGTCATGATAGAACTTGCCGTTTCCCAAATAGCAAAGGGCGAGATAATCTAAAATTGCTTTGATATTGTAAATAAACTTATAATCAATCAGCTTTGTCGTTTCATCTATCGCATAGAGCAAAATTATGGTTGCAGGAATGCTCCCTTTTCTAAGTCTGATCCCTCTGGGAGTCCAGGTTGGTTCTTCTAACCCCTGAGTCATATCCTTCTCATTGAAAATCTTCTGAAGCGCATCAAGTGCCATTTTTGCTTTTTGTAAAAATTTTTCATCACACGTTCTAATATATTCAGTTGCAAAAATTTTCGCCGCAAAAGCACTTTCACGTAAATAAACATCATCGAGAAGAAAATTTTTAACCAACCCTTTTTTTTCACCTTCAGCAATTTGTGCTTCTTCGCTTTCGGCTACAATTTTTTCCCATACTTTCAATAAGCTACTCATTGAGAACCTTTTTTCTCACCGAGAAAAACAACGTAGTTTTCTGCTATCTGTTCTTCTTTTAGTATGTAAAAATACCTCAGGAATTTTTCTCGGAACCAATCCAAATTATACCAGGAAGGAACATTAACTTTATCACCATCTTCATGAACCCAAAGCCCCTTTGGCATGAATTCAATACAAACATATTTATTCGAGTACTTGTCGAGCTCTCCTAATATGTCATCTAGACTGAACCCTTGTGATAGGATAAGGTGATGAAGCAAGGCAAGGGCAAAAACGACATCAGATTTAAATCTCTCAGATGGTAGAGGGTGTGTCGTTTTAACAATAGGCGCTATAAAGTTGTAGTTAACATATGAGATATATTCATTGCTATTGCGGTGAGCTTTGTAGCCGAGATCTATTGCTTGCTCGTCCAGATCTTGGCAAATTACTTTTTCGATACTTGATTCCTTTAATATTTTTAATGAAAACAACCCCTGATTTCCAGCTACATCAATGGCCGTTCTGGCATCGTAACAATATTCGTTGACATATTTTATTATATATTCAAACCTGCTTTTCTTTTTTGAAATTTTAGAATGATAATTTTTCCATTGAGAATTTATTTCTTTTCTATTGATTTTCTGGACGTCTTTCTCAAGCCAATCAAGATTTTGACTGAGTGTTATCTTCGAACTGTCGATAAAATACTTTAAGTACCTGATAACATTTCTGAATATAAAATTTTTTCCTCTTGTTTTACTGTAGATCATATCAGATGATTTACATGCGATATCAGAAAAAGAAAATCTTGCTTTGATTGATTTTTCAAGGAAATTATTGTTAAGGTTTTTTAAATACCTGTATTTATATATATAGTGTTCTGTGTGTGGCGTGAGATTAGCTGAAAATATGCTGAGTTTCGAAGTATATTCGAAGCCGTCTCTCCACATACACAGAGGATAATAATAAAACCTAAGAAATTCTCTGTATGGTTCCCAACCGGTTACGCCTTCACTGTTCTCGTGGAAACTACCCAAATCTATGAATTTTGGTTTGTTATTTTCAATTAGCACATTAAAGCCATGACAATCTTTCATGTTATAATTATATTTTTTAGCTATTTTAGCGACTTGCAAAACAGCAAGGGCAGAATCTTTAAGCATAGTGAAACTCCACTCTTGTGGATATATAATTGGCCATATTTTTTTATGCTCCACTATTAATCCATAATCATCACTTGTATATTCAGTAAGCCAACTATCTGGAAAAAGTGATTTCTCTACAAGTTCAGCAATAAATCCACTGTCAAAAAAACCTCTCACCATTTTTGATGAATGAGGGTATATTCCTCTTAAAATTCTACCTCTCCACTCAAAAATCTCTCCAATATCATCTCGTCTTCTTTTTTGTAGATATCGAATCTCATTTTTTTCGATGTACATGTTAGTTATTACCTTAATAAATTAAAATATAAACGCCCCAGATTATTTATATTAAATGAATTGATAAATAAGACAACTTCACTATTAAATCGACCGAAAAAAATAGGCACGATTAGTACAGTCGTTGCCCAAGTAAAAAGATAAGCTATAGGAGCACCAACTAATCCATATACGTTTATGAACGTATAACTTGAAAGGATAGTGATCAAAGCTGTAGTGCTTGAGTAATACATTATAAATTTTGTTTTGCCTTCAGCTAATAAAAGTTTTTTTCTTAGGGATGCAAAAAAAACAAAAATGATAGCAAAAGAATGAAAGAGTAATATTTGTTTAGAATAAGCATACGCCTCTCCAAATAATTTAGTGATTAAAAAGTCTTTCGAAATTAATAGAAATAAAATAAGCAAAAGGGCCGTATAAACTAAGAAGGAACTTAGTGCCTTTATTTTAAGTTGATATATATCTTTTGTTTCACTTAGCACAATAGAAGGGAAGAATGATTGAGAAAGAAAAACAGGAATAAAGTAAAACAGCTCAATTATCCTAAGCGATGCCACATAAATACCTAATGCTTTTGCATTCAACATCTCTTTAAGGATCACCTGATCGATTTTTAATGAAATAGAAATAGTAAAAAATGAAATAATTAGAGGATAAGATTCAGACAATAATTCTTTTGCTCTTTGTTTATTAAATTTCCAATTATAAAACGAGTTTTTTTCATGTAGGTAAAAAAAATAGATGAAGCCGCTGGCTAGAACAACATTATCAAATACCACTGTCCATGCAAAAGCAACAAGTGGCGCTTCAAAACATATAAAAATTATTTTCAGGGTAGTTGATAAAGCGAGACTGATGATATTGGCATAGACGACATACTTACTCAGAACTTTGGCTTGAAAATAAAAATCAATAACGTTAAAACTCTGAAATACTGTTGCTCCAGCAACAATGAAAACAAGCATTTTAGTGATGCCGTCGTTACTGGTAAACGTTAATGCAATCGCTAAGACGATAAGCACCACCCCCCCTCCAATAAGCTTAAGCCAGAATGCAGTGCCTATCAATTCATTTTGATTTGATGAATTCTTTACCAACTCCCGAACCACAATGCTATCGAGCCCCAATGTGGATATCGCAGCAAACAAACCAACAAATGACTGCGCATAATTCAAAATTCCAAACTGCTCTGGTCCTAAATATCTCGCAACCCAAATACCAACAAAAAGCCCGACAAACATACGAAGGACTTGTTCACCGAATAACCATGAAGTATTCATGAAATACTTCATGAAGCTATTGGATTCTCTAATAAGACGGATCTTGGCAATCACATGAAACCTTTATTGCGATACGGCTCCGCTCTCTCGATTACAAATCGATTAAAAGCAACAAGCGTAACTAAAAAATGGTCTAATTCTGTTAAAAATCTTTATCTTTAGTCATTTATCCGAGAGGTTATTTTGCTCTCACTCAATTCCGCCTTTAAGAGCCGAATTTCTCTTTCCAGCGCCTCGTACTCCAGGGTCTTCCTTTTCAGGAAATGATAGGTAATTCTGGCCTTCTCTTCGAATCCCTCTGGAGTGAGATAGTAAAGATAAGCAGACCGGTTGTTGGCTTTCTTGAAATTGCTTACCTTGACCAGCCCTTTTTCGATACATGCTCTCAGTATAAAGTTGAGCTTCCCCAGACTTATTCCAATTTTGGACGAGAGTTCACGCTGCGTCATCCCTGGTGAAGCGGTAACTTCACGAAGCAGATTGAGCACTTCTTCCCTTTTCATATTGAATACGTTGGAATCTGGCATGTTTGATCGCTCTCATTATGTTCAAGATTTGAACGGAAACAGAACTTATTAAAAGTTGCAGGATAAGTCAATCTTTTTAAAACCATGAATTGTATAAACCTTTTTATAAAGATAAGCAGCGAATGAGACAATCGCTTGACTTGCAACAAGTTTCTGTCTTAAGGTCTGCGCGAAATGATATTTTTTCGGAAAATCAACGATTAGGCCAAACATGCTGTCAATCGCCGTCATCACCAAAAATGAAGAAATCAATATAGGCCGCTGCATCTCGAGCGTTAGAGATATCGCAGACGAGGTAATTGTTGTAGACTCCGGCTCCAGCGACCGGACGATTGAAATCGCCCGGGACATGGGGGCAAAAGTTTATCATCAGGACTGGCTCGGCTTTTCGGGACAGAAGAACTTCGCAGCCAGCCTGGCCGGGATGGACTATATTCTGATGCTCGATGCCGATGAAGAAGTTTCTCAAGAGTTAGGCAATTCCATATTAGAGGCGATTCAGGCGGGGCAATTCGACGGTTGGGAAATCAATCGAAGAACTTACTATCTGGGAGGATTCCTCGATCACGTCTGGCACCCCGAGTGGCGCCTTCGCCTGTTCCGAAAGGGAAAAGGCGTCTTTGAAGGAGAACTCCATGAAAAGGTCATCTGCGAGGGAAAAATCGGCAGGCTTCGGGGCGATCTCCATCATTACTCCTACAAGAGCCTTCAGGATCAAATCCTTAGGCTTGTCCGTTATGCCGAACAATCGGCTGTTATCATGCATAAAGAAGGGAGAAAATTCCGTTTTATCAACCTCTTTTTCAATCCCGGCTGGGCCTTTGCCAAGGTTTTGATTCGCGGGGGCTTCCTGGATGGATATCGCTGTTTTATTATCGCCGTATTTGAGGGCATCTACACGTTCTTGAAATATGCCTTTCTCCTGGAAAAAGAATTAAAGAAAAAGCAGGGAAAGAACCTCTGGCAATGAAGATCGCCCTTATCCGAGAAAAATATACCGATTTCGGCGGCGCGGAACGTTATGTCGCTTCCTTGGCCGAGAACCTGGCCCTGCGGGGAAACGAGGTTGAAATCTTCGCCCGCACATGGAAAACGAGCAAAAGCGTACCGAAATCAGGAGAAGCGTGCCATAGTCCAGTTCTCCACCGGGTGCCGGTTTTAAAAGGCCCGTCCTTCCTGGAAATTATCAGCTTCGCCGTCAATGTCCGGAAAATGCTGAAAAAAAACCGATACGATATCATCCACAGTTTCGAACGGACGCTCTATCAGGATATCTATCGAGCCGGAGACGGCTGCCACAGGCAGTGGCTTGCTCAGCGCAGCAGAATTGAATCGCCCCTGAAAGGCATGGTAAACCGCGTCAACCCGCTGCATGTTACCCTGCTCTGGATGGAAAAACAGATTTTTAAAGAAAACGGCTGCAGGGCCGTCATGGCCAATTCCCAGAGAGGAAAGAAAGAGATCGTCGACCTTTATCGGTTTCCGGAAGACAAGATTCAAGTCATTTACAGCCCTGTTGACCAACAGCGCTTCTTTTGCAGCGATCGGCAGGAGAAAAAGGATTTTCTTTTCAGAAAATATCGCATTGAACCCGGCAACCCTCTTCTTCTTTTCGTCGGCTCCGGCTTCAAGCGCAAGGGATTGACCGCAACCCTGAAGGCTCTGTCACTTCTCCCCTCTCCGGCACACCTGATCGTTGTGGGAAAAGACAGGATCTCACCTTATGCACGGTTAGCAAGAGAATTGAATATCGACGAGTTCGTTTCCTTTACCGGACCTATCTCCGATGTGGCTCCGTATTATCAAGGAGCCGATCTCTTAGTATTCCCGACGATTTATGAACCTTTCAGCAATGTGTGCCTCGAAGCCATGGCGGCGGGCCTGCCGGTGGTCACCTCACGGATCAATGGAGCCTCGGAGGTAATTGTCGAGGGGCAAAACGGCTATGTGATCGAGAATCCGCTCGACCCGGCCGAGATCATGCTAAAAATAAGACAGGGGCTGGACATCGCCAAAGATTGCATTGAGGCAACCAACAGGAATATCCTGTGTCGGCTTACCTGGGACAATCACATTGAACAGATACTGGATCTCTACAGGACTGTTCTGATTTCAAAAGGACGAATCCAATGATCAATGGCTCTCCCCGCATCCTCGTCATTAAGCTGAGATATCTCGGTGATGTCCTGCTTACCACACCGGTATTCGGCGCACTGAGAGCCCATTTTCCCGAAGCCTTCATCGCCGCTGCGGTAAACAGGGGAACCGAAACCATGTTGACGGATAATCCCGCTATAGACAGAATATTTACCGTAGAAACGGACTCGGAACTTTTAGCGGATATAAGAAAGCAGTTCCGGCTGATAAAGGAAATCAGAAGCTTCGACTTCGATACGGTACTCGACCTTACATGGAGCGATCGCGCAGCGGTTCTTTCCTTTTTGAGCGGGGCAAAGAAAAGATTCAGTTACAAACCTAAGAGGAAAAGACTGTTCAGTCGTTCACTGCTTTTTACAGACCTGATTGACATCCCCCAAAAGCTCCATACAGTTAAAAGACACCTGGCAATGGCAACAGCATTGGGATGCCCTTCAATCCCTGCGAAGCCCACCCTTTACTGGAGCTCCAAAGACGGGACAGAATGCGAAGAAATAATGCGAGACAGCGGCTTGTCATCGGATATTCCGTATGTTGTCATTCATCCCACATCCAATGCAATTCACAAGGTATGGACCACAGAAGGCTACGCAGCCGTCTGCGACTATCTTTCGGAAAAGAAGGCCATGCAGACAATCCTGGTATGTGGAAAGGACGAAAAAGAAGCCCGCTTGAACCAGGAAATATGCTCTCTGGCAAAAAGTCACATCCTTAACTTCGGAGGCAGATTGTCACTAAAACAACTGGCCGTTCTTTTGTCCAAGGCCGTTTTATTTATCGGCATAGACTCGGGTCCGATGCATATGGCCACTGCGGTCGACACTCCCGTACTGGCCATATTCGGACCGTCAAGACCCTGGCGATGGGGGCCCTGCGGCAGTGAAAACATTGTTATTCAAAAAAAATGGGATTGCGTCCCCTGCGGTAAGAAGGGTTGCCGAAACGACGGCAGGGAAAGCCGCTGTCTTTCGGAACTTACGCCGGATGAAGTCATCCCGGTAATTGAAAGCAAACTGGCGCAGATATCACGGCAGCATTCTCCTTAAAATCTTGACATAGTAATGGATGATGTGACATTAGAATCCGCTCTATCTTCACCCTAACGAAAACAAATACCAGAACATCATTAAAGCAAAGGGCTATGTTTTTTATCTGAACGGTGGAGCACCTGATTCGGCATAAACAATATCAAACAAATTCGAAATAGTTCAAAGTGGAAAAGAAGGAAACACATGTGACGGATATCGGCACTTTTAAAGGTTTTGAAGGGATGGAACGGCTTCGTCGAGAAGTGGAAACACTGCTTTTGTCCTCTCCGAAGATTGTTATCGCCGTTGCTGGTCTTCCCGGCTGCGGGAAAACCGCTTTTGTGAAAGATTTCGTCCGCTTTGGCTTTGGTCGTCTTCGAAAAAGAGACATAGTAGTTATTGATGACAATACGATCTATTCAACCTCCTTCTGGAGGCTGAATTGGCAAAAAATAAGTCTGCGCAAAAATTCGTGGCAGAATTATATGGATACTCTGGACTGCAAGGTGATCATCTTTTCAAACTGGGTGCCCAGCCGCTTTCTTGATTCTGCGGATATTCTGGTGAACCTTGCCGTTTCCGAACGACAGAGGTTATCAAGATTACAAAACCGAGAGCGGAAAAATCCCGAAAAAATTGAAATACAAATGAAGAAAACGACTGTTCCCATAGAACAACCTTTTTCTGTTCAGCTCTCGATGACACTCCAAAATGATAACCGCATCTCTTTCGTCTGGTGTCTGTTCTGGATGATACGCAGAGGGATTTCCCTATGACACGTAACAATTCCGAAAATAAGACCGTGCTTTTCTGCGGTCCTATCGATCAGCCTCTTAATTCAGGCCGTTACATGATCGCCGGCATGCAAAAGCTCGGATATGACGTAATCGGCTATGACTACCGCTCCCATGCCGACTTCATGAATGAATTGCTTGATATAGTCGAAAAAAGAAAGCCCAGGTATGTTTTCACACTTAAAGGAGAAAAACTATCTCCCCAGTTAATGGCGGATTTCAAACAAAAGGGCTGCACTACGATCATGTGGCTGACCACCAGCATGATGCAGGACTGGATGCTTCCCTTCGCCAAGGCTAACGACTTTGTCGTCACGAATACGGAAGACACGGGGATATTTTTCGCCAAAAACGGCGTAAAAAACGTCAAATGGATTCCTCAAGGGTTCGATCCGGAGTTTTTCGGGATTACCGGCAAAGAAGCTGGCACAAAGGGGGCACCTTATGCGGAAGCGGCAATGATCGGTTCCATGGGCTATCCATTCTACAAAAAACGCTGCCAATTGGTTACGCTTCTAAGAAGAAATTCCGTTGATATCAAGTGGTGGGGCTCCCGCCTTGCCCGGCAAATTAAAAATATCCCCTACTTCTGGGGAGGAGTCCATCGGGCATGGGCAGGCAAAGAGGTCTTCATGAAAGACTTTGCCGATGTAATCAGAAACGTCAAAATCTTCATAGGACAGGATGCAGACATTCCTATCTCGGGTCTTTATCTCAGCAACCGCATCTTTGCCGTTATGGGTTGCGGCGGTTTCTATTTAGGGAACAGGACCCCGGGAATCGAAGCGGTCTTTGAAATAGGCAAAGAAGTTGAGGCTTACGAATCCGATGAAGAGCTGCTCGAAAAAGTAAAGTACTATCTAACGCATGATGAAGCAAGAGAGCGCATAGCCCTGGCGGGGCAGCAAAAAGTCCTTTCGCAATATTCCTATAAACAGCAGATGAGAAAGATATTTGACTGGATTGAAGAAACTTCAAAAGCATAACCATCGGAAGGCTTCCATTTCTTTTACATGT
Organism: Syntrophus sp. PtaB.Bin001; assembly: GCA_002067815.1. Taxonomy (GTDB): domain Bacteria; phylum Desulfobacterota; class Syntrophia; order Syntrophales; family Syntrophaceae; genus Syntrophus. The sequence continues at coordinate 10,314 of MVQR01000018.1, forward strand.
TTCAGGACAAGAAGACATGAATTTCTGAACAGGCTGGCGCCTTATTCCTTAAAGTCCGTTAATAGCAATGACACCTATCGAGTTGCCCGCAAGAATCAGTCCGTTTTTGTAAAAGTCTACGGCCCGAAGAAGCCACGGTTTTCTTATGAAATTCGCTGTATACTGAAACGGATCGGTATGCGCCAGCCGATTGAGTACTGGCCTCCCAAGCAGCGAAAAGAATGCGAGGAATCTTACCTGAAGCATTGGCAGGAAAAGGGATTCTACGTTCCGGAAATTCTCCCTTCGCCTTTTCCGGAATATGAAGATGTACCGCATCTGTCCACAACATTTGTAGAAGGGGTGACGTTAAAATTGCTTCTCAAAAAGGATTATTCTTCATCGAAAGAAATTCTCATGAACCTATTTACGGATATGTCAAAGCGGCATCGGCTTGCCTTTGAAACTCATGACAATCTTCTTTTTCATATTGATGCCAATACCCAGAATATTCTTGTTGAAAGAAATCGGTTTGTTCATGTGGATTTTGAAATGGGGCGTCCCTGGGAAGATCCCTTGGAAAATGCACGCCGCGAAGTATCGAAACTTCTCATTTCCATAGGAGAGAACTTGAAACCCAATGAAAGGAAGCCCGTTTATAGCCTTTTCAAAAAGTGTTACAGGAATAAAGATTTACTTAACAGTCTGACTAATAGTGTTAACGAGAGACCCTTTCAGAAGTATCACCGCTGGCGAAACAAGAAGAAAAAAATGAGGAATCCCCGGTGCGTTACCCTTTATGATCTCGTCGACATATTGTGCGGAATTAGATGAAGTTTCCTGGAGTATTAAAAGCACAATATATTAACTATTACAGTATGGATGCTCCTGTATGAACATTCCATCCGACATTTCTACTGTTGTCGAAAAGATGCTTTGCTGCACCTGCGGCGCTTGCGCCGCCATTTGCCGGCAAGAAGCCATTTCATACAAGGAAACAGTGGGTGGGCATCTGTTCCCTGTCATCGACAAAGTGCGGTGCACGGCATGCGGACTCTGTTACAAAGTATGCCCCAGCGTGAATGTTGGCACTGATCTGCTAAACGCGATCCATACCTCGCCGTTCGAAGGGACCTCCTTGGAATGCCATGTTGGCAAGGCGGCGGACAGCGAAGTCTATTTAAACAGCCAAAGCGGCGGCATCGTCTCCGCCTTACTACTGCATCTGCTGGAGACTAGGAAAATCGAAGCTGCCGTTGTAAGCGCCATGGCACAGGGAAATCCGCCCCGACCTGTTGTGCTTTGTGCCGAGTCGAAGGAACAGATTCTTTCTGCTCAAAAATCTAAGTACTGCCCTATCCCCGCTCTTGAAATTCTCCGGGAAGTGAGGAAAAGAAATTTGCCCGTCGCTTTGGTCGGGCTACCCTGTCATTTTCACGGTCTCAGCAGCATTAAGGACATTGATGAGGCACTTTTTCAACAAGTGAAGTATAAAATAGGTCTGGTCTGTGATCGCGTCATGACATACGGCGCTATCGATTACCTGATCAAACAGTCAGGCCTCGCAACACAAGGTACTTTGAATTTCGACTTCAGGGATAAGGCGCACCCACAATATCCAGGGAATGTTGTAATCGGGAAGCCCGGCAAGGAATCTACCGTTTTGCCGGACGGCACCAGGAATCGTATCAAGAACGCATTTACGCCAGCACGCTGCAGAATATGTTTCGATAAGATGAACATCCTGGCCGACATCACGGTTTGTGATCCTCACGGCCTCAAGGATATTGACCGACGGAACGGTGAATCGGCAGTCATCGTGCGTACGCAGAAGGGACGGAAATCAATTCGGGAAGCCGTTTTGGGCAAGCATCTTCATCTCAGAAAAGCCGACTACAACGAGATAACCAAGGGACAAAAGATCGAACGAAAGCGGCGTGAATGGAGAGGTTATGTAGAGGCATGGAGAGGTCTCGGAATGGATCTTCCCGCAATCTCCGCCTATCTTACAGGAACCACAGAGTACATGCCGGATGATTCCTACAAGAAGATTCTCAAGTCTTGTCTGGCCCTTGATGCCTATGCATCGCGGGAAATACTCATGGCATCAGTAGACGACCTGGTAAAAAAAAGCATGTTCGACAAAAAAAACCGCGATCCTTTTACCAGCCGAATCTGGCAGTCATTGAAAATGAATATTCACAGGATAAAAAAGGCTTTATGAGTACGGATATCAAAAGCAAGCTACCTGATTTCCCGAACTGCAATACCATGATTCTTAAAGACAGAACACGAAGCGGTAAAGAAGCTCAACAAGGTAATGCTATTTCGGGGGGTGGAACCTACTCATGCTGATCGAGATAAAGGGAGCCGGTTTTTCCAACAAGGGAGCGGAACTTATGCTTCATGCGGTCCTCCAGGCAGTAAAGCCGGCCATATCTGAAGTATCTTTCGCTATGGCGCCGCGTTATGGGCAGCCATCTTATGACTCGAGGGCCAGGCTAGGCCTGCTCCAAAAAGTATCGTTCAACAGGCACGGCATCCGGTGGGATTTTGTCGGAAAGATTATTCCCCGTAAAATACGTGAAATGTACGGTATGGTACTCGACAATGAAATTGATGTCGTCCTCGATGTCTCCGGTTATGCTTATGGAGACACATTCGGAGAACACAAGACGATCTTGATGGCCCGGCAAACTGAAGCCTGGAAGCGCCAAGGCAAAAAGATCATCCTTCTTCCTCAGGCGATGGGTCCTTTCAGCAGTAACCGCATCAAGGAAGCCTTGAAGATTCTCGTAGAAAATACTGACCTAATCTTTGCCCGTGATCACATTTCCTATGCTAACATAACCGATGTGGTTGGTCCCCCTGGAAATGTAAAGATAGCGCCTGACTTCACAAATCTAGTCCAAGGCGCAGTTCCGGAAGGCTGGGATGAAGAAAAACATCGGGTCTGTATCATTCCGAGTCATCAGATGACAGACAAGACATCAAAAGCCGAGGTTGTACATTACCTTCTTTTTCTCGTACGATGCGTGAAACACCTCACGAAAAAAGGGATCTTGCCGTTTATCCTTATCCACGGCGGCGGCAAGGATCTCCCTCTCGCAAATCAACTGCGGGAGGAGACCACCAGTGAGATTGAAATCGTCACTGAACAAAACCCTTTATTGATCAAAGGGATTCTCGGAAAGTGTAATCTTGTAATCGCCTCCCGATTTCACGCACTTGTCAGTGCTCTCTCGCAGGGAGCTCCCTGCATTGGTGCGGGATGGAGCCACAAATATGAGGCTCTCTTCGAAGACTATGATTGTCCGGAACTATTGATCCCCATCGACAGAGAAGTTGAGAGGAAAATCGGAGACATCATTGATGCGGTTCTGGAACCTGCAGGGAGAGAGGTAATCGGAAACAAATTGCGGGCTGCAGGCCAGATACAGCGAGAGCGGGCCGCCCTAATGTGGAATGAAGTTCTGAATATTATCAGTCCGGGCTCAACCAGGAGGCAGTAGAGTAATGGTTACTGAAAAAATAATCGTCCCCATGAAAAAAGTCCTTTACGGATCTTTGCTTTTTTATATCTTTCTAATCCCGTTACCTCACGTGACAGCACTCAGTGAAATATCTTTCTATTTGGCCGTGTTGTGCGCCGCCCTTCTCTTCGCGGGACGGGTATTGACGCTCCGCATCCGGACGACCCTGATCGTTCCCATGCTTGTGTTTGCGCTGTGGGCAATTCTAAGCAGCTTCTGGGCTGCAGATGTGGGAGAGAATCTTGATAGCGTTTACCAACACGTTATCAAGATGATCGTCCTGTATGTACTACTGGTTTCTGTTTTTAATGGACCTGAAGACTTCCGGCGGATACTATGGGTAATGGTCCTGTCGGTGGCGGCGTTTGCCCTGTACGCAATTATACAGGATTACATCATTCTTGGGCACTCGCCTTTCACATATCGCTTACATCCCGACCCGCAGATCAATACAAACAGAATGGGCCATTTTTGTGTAGTTGCCTTTTTCCTGGGCGTGTCTCTCCTACAAGAGGAAAAAGTCCCAGTTAATCGAACTATTTTGTTTTTTGCGCTTTTTACCCTGCTGTCAGGGATTATCCTGACTCATTCTCGAACAGCTTTCATCGCTACAATAGGCGGCTTTATCGTCCTAGCCTGGCATCATCGTCGTATGGCGCTTGCAGGGCTTGCTGTACTGGCTGTAATCCTTATTTTCCTGTTTGCCTTTGTACCAACAATCTGGCTCGCAAAGTTTAATGATTTGCTGAAGGGCAACGATCCCCGCGTGCCTATTTATGCCACATATTTTAACATGGCCGGGGAACGGCCTCTAACCGGTTATGGCTTTGAAGCCAATCTTAAAAAGAACTGGAAGCGGAACAATGACAAGCTGCCGCTCTCTTTCCGCATGGAAAAAGCAGCCCAGAGGCCGCATGATTTTCTCCTTGATTTAGAGGTGCGTCTCGGTATAGTCGGCGTCTTAATTTATTGTTGGCTCCTTGTCGAAGCCGGAAGGATTGGATTCCATCTTGCCAGAAGAGGTAAAGGGGAATTTCGGGGACGGCAGGGTTTGGGTGTTCTTGCCGCCTTTATCGCCCTTTACACCGCCGGTCTCGTTGGAAATATCTTTCACATCAAAACGGAAATGATCATGTTTACCCTCATGGCACTCCTTACAATTCTTTCGTATCAAAAAAGCGCTGATCAAAATGATCCGGAAAGAAGTAAAAACTTTAGACTTTAGCGATAAAGAATCAAAATCACTGCCGTCCAAATTAGGTGAGATGTCGGATTTCGAGGTTTGAAATCATTACCAATTTGGACGCCTTTTTGCCG
>MVQR01000019.1 GCA_002067815.1 Syntrophus sp. PtaB.Bin001
ACTGAAACGCTGCACCTTGAGCGACATCTCCGGCGGATCGCCGGAATTCAACGCCCAGCTCATCCGGAACATATTTTCGGGCGTTGAACGTGGACCGCGAAGGGATTTCCTCGTGCTGAACAATGCGGCCACCCTTTATGTCAGCGGCAAAGCGCAGAGTATTAAGGAAGGGATAGAGCTGTCCCGTTCCCTCATCGATTCGGGGGCGGCGCTGCGCAAACTCGAAGAACTCGTAGAAAAATCCCATGCTGTTTGATATGTTGCGGTCATGTCGAAAAACGATAATCTTTCGGGACGGGGATTGAAAAGATCCCTGTCCGCATCCATCCGCCAAAGACAATGTGAAGGGCGCTTTCCTGTGATCTCCGAAGTCAAGGTACGATCCGAAAAGGAAGGCGACCTCCTGTGCGGGCGTGATCCGGCGACGTTTGCGCGGGAGATGGTGTGGTGTCCCGTTGCGGGGATCAGTGTCGTAACCGAGCCGGAGCATTTCGGAGGATACATGGGTCTGCTGAGTGCCGTTTCCGCCGCCGTGGAAATTCCCGTCCTGCATAAGGATTTCATTACGACCGAACGGCAGATCGAGGAATCGGCCGCCTGCGGTGCCTCGGCGATATTGCTCATCACCGAAATGCTGGAGATGCGGCAGATGGAGCGGTTGATTGAAAAGGCGAGGTCCTGCGGCCTCGAAACCCTGGTGGAAGCTCACGGTCTTGCAGAAGTCCGGAAGGTTCAAAATCTTTCCTTTGATCTCATGGGGATCAACAACCGGGACATTACGATCTTGGAGGTGGACGACACCGACGTGAGCAAGACGGAAGAGCTTGCCGGTTGCTGCAAAGGCTCGCGTATCCTGATCAGCGAAAGTTCGATCAGCTCCGCGGCTGATGTCCTGCGTGCCGGTAGAAGCGGCGCCGATGCTGTTCTGGTGGGAACGGCTGTTTTGAAAGCGGAAAATATGAGACATTTTCTGGATGAACTGACTTCGGTGGGATGGCCGCCATGACACGGATCAAAATCTGCGGCATTATGACAGAGGAGGATATTCGCCTTTGCGTTGCGGCGAGCGTTGAGGCTTTGGGGTTCGTCGTCGAATATCCCGTCGTGGTGCCCTGGAATCTCGACAGACAGACTGCCGAAGAGCTGATGCGCAAGGCACCTCCTTTCGTTTCCCGGGTAATCGTCGTCGGGGACGATCACCGTACGGTCGTTGAATTGACGGAACTACTGAGGCCCCACGTCGTTCAACTACACGGCAACGAACCGATTTCGGCGACGGCAGACCTCGTTTCCGCGATCCACGAGCTGGGGGTTCAGGCAATCAAACCCTTGCGCTTTTCCGTGGAAACGGGAAAATGCCGGTCTTCATGCGAAGATCCTGTCGATGCGGCTTTACTGATTGAGGATACCGGAGTGGATGGCCTGGTGCTGGATTCGGTCAGCGATTCCCGACCGGCGGGAACAGGCAAGAGCATTGACTGGGGCCTAGCCCGGAAAATACGGAATAGGGTGCGCGTGCCCGTCATCCTTGCCGGCGGCCTGCATCCGGGCAACGTCGGTGAGGCCATCACCGCCATCGATCCCTATGGAGTCGATGTAATCAGCGGCGTCGAAGATCCGGCAAGAAGAAAAGACCCCGAAAAGCTGAAGGCTTTTGTCAAGGCGGTTCGGGACGCCCGATTCCGGCCGGAATAATTCCAACTCCACATCAAGGCTCTATCTCTTTCCTATCGCCTTCAACGAAACGGCGGATTTCTTCCAGGAAGGCTGTTCCGTAGCGTTCCAGCTTGCGGGCGCCGACGCCGTGGACCTGTCCGAAGGCCTCCGGATCGGTGGGGCGGAAGGCGGCCATTTCGGCCAGGGACGTATCGCTGAAAATGATGTAGGGAGGTACGCCGGCCCTATCGGCCAGTTTCTTACGAAGGGCGCGCAGATTCTCGAAAAGTGTTGCGTGATAGGCGATGTCTCCATCTCCGGATTTGCGTCCTGTCCTAGAGGATTCGGTATCCGTTTTCACGCGCGGTTCGGCCATGGACAGGGTCTGCTCGCCGCGCAGCAGGGGCCTGGCGGAATCGGTGAGCTTGAGCACGGAATAGTTGCCCATGTCCTGTGCCAGGTAGCCGTTGTGTACCAGATGATGCAGCAGGCCGCCCCAGTATTCCTGGCTTTTGTCCCGGCCGATCCCATAAGTGGACAGTTGGTCGTGGCGCAGTTCCAGCACCCGCTCCTTCTGCGAGCCGCGCAGCACGTCGATGACGTGACCCATGCCGAACCGCTGCCCCACCCGATAGACACAGGACAGGGCCTTGCGGGCGTCTTCCGTCACGTCGACCATCCGCGGCGGATGGAGGCAGATGTCGCAGTTGCTGCAGTCCTCCGAAAGCGACTCCCCGAAATAACCCAGCAAAATGCGCCGCCGGCAGCTCAGGGCCTCGGCATACCCCACCATGGCGTTGAGCTTGTGCAGTTCGATGCGCTTCCTCTCCGGATTGTTCGTATTCTCGATCAGGCCGCGGGCCACGGCGATATCGCCATAACCGAACAGGAGCAGGGCTTCGGCGGCCAGACCGTCCCGTCCCGCCCGGCCCGTTTCCTGGTAGTAGCTTTCGATGTTCTTCGGAATGTCGTAATGAACGACATAACGGATGTTGGATTTGTCGATTCCCATGCCGAAGGCCACCGTGGCGACGATGATCCGGATATTGTCCCGGAGAAAATCCTCCTGCACTTTCTTCCTGGCTCCCGCCGACAGTCCCGCATGGTAGGGCGCCGCCTGGAAGCCGGCTTCGCAAAGCTGCCCGGCCACTTTTTCCACCCGATGGCGGCTCAGGCAGTACACGATGCCTGCCGACTTGTACCGGGGCTGCAGGAAAGTGGTCAACTGGGCGAAGGGCTTTCGCTTCTCCAGCACCGTATAGCGGATATTGGGCCGGTCGAATCCCGAGATGTAGCTTTTCGCCTGCTGCAGTCCCAGGCGTTCCAGGATGTCCCGGCGGGTATGCGCCTCGGCCGTGGCGGTCAATGCGATTATCGGGATTCCGGGGAAGACGCCGCGCAGCCTGCCCAGTTGCCGGTATTCCGGACGGAAGTCATGCCCCCACTGGGAAATGCAGTGTGCCTCGTCAATAGCGAACAGGGCTATGGGGATATCGGCGAGCCGTTCCAGGAACTCCCGGCTCATCAATCGCTCCGGGGCGATGTACAGCAGATCTAGCTCCCGGCCATGGAGCATGGCCAGCACCTTTTTGGCTTCCCGGCCGCTGAGGGATGAATTGTAGAAGGCGGCCTTTACTCCGTAATCCTGGAGGGCGTCGACCTGGTCTTTCATCAGAGAAATCAGGGGGGAAACCACGATGCCCACCCCGGGACGGTGCAGGGCCGGAATCTGGTAGCAGAGCGACTTACCGCCGCCCGTGGGCATCAAGACAAAGGCGTCCTCGCCGCGGATGAGCCCCTCGACTATTTCCTGCTGGTGGAGCCGGAACGCATCGTATCCGAAGATTTTTTTCAGACTTTCGAGCGGGGTTTGATTCATGAGATGCCGCTTTGCCTTCTTGTCGGGACAAAATGATTTTAACGACGTTGAAGACTACGTCATCCACAGTTGGACTGCAAGACTATACTTCGATCGGAATCGTATTTGACAAATAGCGGTCAACTAAACTATTTTTGAAGAGAGGTTAAGAAGAGATTCAAGGATTCCCGCACCCTTCCGTACTCGCGTTCCAGGGGGGGCATCTTGTCGGCGGCGCCCGTTATACAGCCGCTTCTTGCCATCATCTCCAGTTCTTTACATTTATCCGAAAGGTTCATGGCCCCCAGGCTGGCACTTGATGATTTGAGTGTATGTGCGGCCGTTTGCAGGGATGAAATATCGTTATCCTTAACGGCATCGAGGATGCTCTTAATATGCCTTGAGGAACTGTCGAAATACAGAGATATCAGCTTTGTCAGGATGGCTTTCGAGTCTTCAGGCTGGAGCGAAGCGATTTCATTGAGCGCCTCCCTGTTTATGGCGGGGGAATCGCCGTCCGCAATCTGCAGGAAGTTGCAGTTTTCCTGTCGGACGGAAATCCATCTGTCGAGCATTTCCTGAAGATCGGCAATCCTGTATGGTTTGGCGAGAAAGTCATCCATTCCTGACTGCAGGTACTTTTCCCTGCCGCCTTCCGTGGCGGAAGCCGAAAGGGCCACAATGGGGGTATGCCTTGTTGTGCGGGCGGCGATATTGCCGGACTCCATGCTCCTGATCATGCCTGCTGTCTTCAAGGCGTAAGTTTCCGGATTGCAGCATTCCATAAAAATCATGTCAAATGATTGCCGGGAAAAAGCCTCAACCGCCTCAGGGCCGCTTCCGACAACATGCACCCGGCATCCGCAATTTTCCAACATTGCCTGCCCGACCTCCCGGCTTATTGAATCACTTTCGACAAGGAGAATATAGGGCTCTGGGTTTCCGTCTTTGCTCATAGGGCTTTTTTCTTCCTTATACTCTGTTAATATTCTCTTTAGCGCAGCCTTACTGTCATTTTTGATTCTGAATCGGAGTTACTCCCTTTTTCTGGACTGGATTCAGCCATCGGGAGAGGATCGAGTTTAGTTCATCGGCTTTGAAAGGTTTGCTCAGATAGTCGTCCATTCCTGCCATCAGACAGATTTCTCTGTCGCCTTCCAGGGCATGGGCAGTCAGGGCGATTATCGGAGTATGTCTGGCCTCGCCGCTTGTTCCGGCATCCGCCTCCTGCTTCCGGATGGCCTCTGTCGCTTCATAACCATCCATCCGCGGCATCTGGCAGTCCATCAGTATCAGATCGTACTGATTGGTGGCTACTTTTTCCAAAGCTTCCAGGCCGTCGTCGGCCACATCGGCATTACATCCGAAATATTCGAGCATTGCAGCGCTCAACGTCTGGTTGACGGGATTATCTTCCACAAGAAGGATGCGGAAAGAGGAAAAGGGTTTCCTGTCTTCTTCTTCCTCCATAACATGGGGTAGAGTCGGCAAAGGACGGGATGCCGCCGCTGCACGGTAATCAGATTTTTCCAATCTTGCTGTAAACCGGAAAGTCGAGCCCTTTCCCTGGGTGCTCTCGACTTCAATCTTTCCGCCCATCATCGGAACGAGCTGGCTGACGATAGCCAGTCCCAGACCTGTGCCTCCATACTGCCGTGTCGTGGAGCCGTCCTCCTGGGCAAAGGCGGTGAAGATCCTCGAGAGGGCATCCGGGGCAATCCCGACACCCGTATCCTGCACCTCGAAGCGGAGAAGCGCCGTCCGTTCCGTCTCTTCTTCAAGCGATACGGAAAGCGTGATTTTTCCTTCTTCGGTAAATTTGACTGCATTTCCCAGGAGATTGACGAGTACCTGGCGCAGGCGCACGGGGTCGCCCCGGAGGGCAGCCGGCAATTCCGATCCGATGCGGCAGGACAGTTCGATTCCCTTGAGTTGCCCCTGACTTTTGAAGAATTCCGTTACCTCTTCCACGAGGCTTATGAGATTCAGCTCCGTAACGGTGATTTCCATTTTCCCTGCCTCTATTTTCGAGAAATCAAGGATGTCGTTGATCAACTGCAGGAGGGTTTCACCGGAGGCGAGCGCCGTGGAGATGTATTGATACTGCCGATTGGTCAGACCTTCTTCCTTTTGAAGGAGTTCCAGAAAACCGAGGATGCCGTTCATCGGGGTGCGGATCTCATGGCTCATATTTGCCAGGAATTCGCTCTTAGCCGCGTTGGCGATTTCTGCCTTGACCGCCAGCTGCCTTGATTGTTCCATGGTTTCCTGAAGACATTGGTTGGCAATGTCCGTTTCTTCCTTGGCCGTACGCAAAGCTTCGAAAGCCTGCTTGGACTCCGTGACGTCGGTCACCACGCAGAATGATCCGGAAAAGGCGCCGTTTCCCGTGTACATGGGCGATGCGGAAAGCATGACACAGACAGCCGCACCGTTCTTATGGATCAGTTCCAACCCGTAGCGTTCGCTGAGGCCCTTGACGCGGCGTGAAATCTTGTTCCTCACCAGATTCGCATGTTCTGAATCCATGATATCGAAAAAGTAAATGCCTTTTAATTCTTCCGGAGCATATCCGACAATCCTGGCCATCGTTTTATTAACAAAAGTAATATTTGCCTGGCGATCGACAGTGAGGATACCTTCATTGGACTGTTCCAGCAGACGCCGGTAGTTGGCCTCGCTTTCCAGCAAAGCCTGCCTTATGTTCCAGTTTTTGAGAAGGGAATTGACGAGCGAGTACAGCTCGTCCTCGTCGAAGGGTTTCTTGATGTAATAGATGTTATCGTGCAGGCGTTTCCTCATTTCGGTGGGACTGACATCTGTATAGGCGGTAATGATGACGATCATTACTTCGGGATCGACGGCGCGGATTTTTTCGGCGGCGGTCAGGCCGTCCATCTTTGTCATGCGCATGTCCAGCAGGCAGAGAGGTATCCGTTCCTTCCGTTCGTATTCGGAAAGGAAAAAATCCACAAGTTGTTCTCCGTCGGGAAAGGTGTGAAGAACCAAGGAATCCTCAATGCTTCTGCTGGCGAGAAAATCGAGGCTATCGTCCTGCTCGAAGATGTTCCGGTAGTATTCCAGAATTTGGACATCATCATCGGCTATCAGAATTCGCTTATTCATCGCCAATCTCCAGAATAAATTCCGCACCTAAATTAGGGCCGGCACTTACCGCCCTTATCGAGCCGTTATTCTCGTTCAGAAAATTAAGGAGCGAATGCAGACCCAGCCCATGCCCGTCGCTCTTGGTGGTGAAACCGGATTGAAACAGGGATGGCATGTCTTCCCGGCGGATGCCGATGCCGTTGTCCGCAACATGAATTACTGCCCGTTTGGGATCGTCATGTTTGCCATGCAGGACGATGCTGATTTCCCTCTTTTCCTTTTCCGTGGCATCGATGGCTTCAATTGCATTTTTTATGACATTTGTGAACCCGTGAATCAAAGGATTTTTCAGATTTTTTATTGTTAAGTTGCGGTCCAGTTCCATGTTCACGGATATTCGGCGCTTTGCCAGGGTGGGATGGAAATCCTCAATAACGTTTTCAATCAGTTCGGCCAGATTGATCTGCTGCACAAATTTCAGGCCGCGCTGCCTGGAGGAGTTCCACATATCCTGCTGGAAACGAATAGTCTGCACCATGTGATGCTGGGTATTGGCAATGGCGTCGACATTTTCCGTAATGCGGGGCAATGCCCGCGAGAGTAGAATCTCTTCCATACGCGCCAGCAGTTCGACAGTGCGGTCGTTCTTTCCCCCATCAGCTACCGCTGCGGCGTGCGCTTCGCGCATCATGCGGAATGCCTCCGGATACTGACTGCTTGATTCCAATACCTTGCGGATGTTGAGCAGCTTGCCGTTAATACCGGCCAGGGAGTTGCCGATGTTATGAAAGTAGGAGCTTGCCGATTCGAAAAGCCCGGCATTGTATGCGATGAGGGCATCCTTTTCCTTCATCTTTTCCCGCAGTTCGCTTTCCACGACACGTCGAATCGAAGATTGCAATTCATCTGCCATTTCGTTGAAGGAAATGGCCAGATCGCCCATCTCGTCATTTGAGGTTGCATCGAGACGGTGATCCATTTTCCCGGTCTGGAAGAGCCGGATGCCGGAAATCATGGCGGTGATCCGCCTTGTCAGTACGGCGGCCATCCAGATTGCCACGATGATGACGATCCCGATCATCAACAGTGTGCTTAGACTCAGGGAGCGTGCCGCCGTTGCCAGGGATTTGTTAATCGCCTCTTTCGTTTTCTCGTTTTCCTTGTCCACCATTCCGGCGTAACGGTTGGTGAGGGCCTGAAGCTGCTTTGCCGACTCCGTGGCGTCGGCATGGAATTCGTTGACGTCGGCGCCGATCGTCACATAGCCGAAACCCCGCGGGGAATCGGCATATTGCCCTGTGTAATAAGGAATTGTGGCGGCCGTAGTGAGTTTCCACAGGCCGGTCCAGAAGATCAGAAATGAACCGGAGCCTCCTTTGCTCGTCAATTCATGCCAGCCCTTGCATTGGGGGGCAAAATTGAGATAACGTCCGTCCAGCCCCACCGATCCGGCCTTTGTCAATTCGACTGCGGGCTTCTTTTGAAGTGACGGTGAAGCAAACTGAGGGGATCGATCCAAAAATCTGTCGAGATTCTGACCGCTTTTTTTCCATTTTTCATAAATTTCCGCATCCAGCCAAGGGATTGCCTGTTTGCCGGTTTGAGGGTCGTAGCCGCAGATGCTGTGATGTCTTGGATGACAGACGCTGCGTCCTTTGTAATCCCATATGAAGGCATAGTTGCCCGATGCGGCGTCGTTGATGGCTGTGTATCGCTCATCGGTGGGTACTATGGTCCGGGTGAATTCGTTTAGATGAGTGTGGTCAAGAGCAAGGGTGACATAGCCGACAATCCTGCCGGAATCGACTACCGGGGTTGCCCATCGTATAAGCCCCTGAAAGCGCCTCCCTACGGGATTTTCCTTGCCGGCATAGGCCTCTGCTTCGGGCCGGAAGGGAATGCCCTTCTTTCGGGCCGCCTCCTGCGTGTAGGGGCCTATGATGTGGCTGGGAACGTAAGCGCCGATGACGTCCGATACATAAATCTCGCCTGGTTTCAGGCGCGACAGTGCAGAGCCGTATGATTCGGCTTTGCAGAAGGTGTTCTCGCGTTTTGTTATATTCTGCAGTTTCGGAGACAGCCAGGGGACTGTCGTGACCTTGATTTTTTCAGTGCCGTCGAGGCCGACGAAGGTCATTTCCACGTAGATCGGAATCGACACGGGACGGCCCTGGCGTTCAGGCGGCCGGTAATGCCAGTCCGTCTTATTGTCGGCAACTTCAGTCGTCACCAGATCGGGCTGGGATTGGCTTTGCTCTGCAGGGACCCATTTGTCATCTTTCAGCACCCATTTGCCGTGATTCAGGATGGGACGCGTGAGTGGTTTCAAGAACTGTTGATAGCTTTTTTCGTTGGGAGAAAGCTGGGACGCCAGTAAAACCTGCTGATCACGCTGATAAAGGAAATCGGCGACCTGCCTTGCCGTATCCGTGGTAAGGCGCTCGATGGCTTCCCGTGATTTTAAATCCAGGGCGCGAATCGAGTCTTCACCGGCCTTCCTGCCTACATCTTTCACGAGATTGCGCGTTTCTTTCACCATCAAGGCCGTCCGTTGTTCAATGTGACGGCTGAGAGAAACAACCTCGTACCAGGCAAGCCAGCACAACAGAATCAGAGGAATCACCTTGATAGCTACGAAGATCGCTATCAATTTTCCTTTGATTCCAAGCCGGAATGGTCGTTTCGGGATTTCCCGATGCGGTTGTTGCGGGGATTCCTTTTCCTTCGAGTCTGTCAGGGTTGAAGACGAGCGCCCTTCCCCTGTTTCGCCTGCCTTAAATCCTTTGACGGAAATCATATTCCCATGCTGTTCCTTTTTTAAAATTTATAGGTGAGCTTTATCCGGAAATTCCTACTGTCCTGGGGGATGGCATCTTGCCTGTGTTCGATAGAGGCCGGAGTTTCGTATCCCGAATCGAAAAGGTTGTAGACGGTTCCGGAAATCTCAAGATTATTCCAGAGATTACGGCTCAGCAGCGTCAAATTGACGACGACGAAATCTTCAACCCTGTTTCCCTGGTAAGATTTGCAGGAAGAAGTGTACTGAACTTCCAGTCCTGCGGAGAGCTTCTGCCCGATAATCGGCACATAAAGATTGGATTTTACGAGATGTTTAGGCGAATTTGGCTGAGTGGCTCCCGTTTTCTTGTCTTCACTTTCTTGTAGAGAATAACTGATTTTTCCCTCGATGCCTCCGGTCCACTTTCCTTCGACCTCGAACTCGGCTCCTTTCGATTCGATATCATCCATGTTCTTGAATACGAGAAGCCCGTCAACAGAGTCCGTATGAAGGCTGATCACGTCACTGATCGAATAATAGTAGCCGGAAAGGGAAAAACGATAGTTCTTCCAGTATTGTTCAAGGACAAGCTCATAGGAATCGATTTTCTCTGGCTTGAGATCGGGATTGGCCTTTGTGGTTGTGTCCCCATCGCTGTAATAGAGTTCATAGGAGTTTGGCGCTCGAAACCCTTTCCCGTAGTTTAGCTTCAACGCGGTTTGCCGGGTTGGTTTGTAAATCAGTGATGTCCTGACATTGGTCGTGCCTCCGAAGGTCGAGTAATGATCATAGCGTAAGCCGGCGCTGATGAGGATTTTGTTGTCCAGGATGGGGAATTGATCTTGAATGTAAGTGCCCCAGTTATAGTTGGATCGGTTCTCGTCAAGATAGGAAACATAGGGATCATTGTCGTAATTTCGCTGCTTTATTAGGAAATAATCCGTGTAGGCCGCCCCGATAACCGCCGTGTGAGTGTCAAAAAATTTTTTGACAAATTCCAGTTCGCCGCCCCACCATTTTCCTTTCGCATCGTCTTTATTTATGACCGGCAAAGGATCATCGAAAGACCAGTCCGCCTTATACTGATAATGATCATAGAATGCCTTGGCCTTCATGGTTGTAGTTTCGTTCAGGCTCTTGCTGTATGACAGGTCCAGATAGGCTCTTACATCCTTGATCTTTGTCCGGTCGTCATTGAAGACGGTTCCGTAAGGGGCTGTGGGAATATCCTTTTCCCGGGAGGCGAAGACCCCCTGCAAGGCGAATCCCTTGTGTTTGAAACTGGTGAAAATACTGCCGTTTTTTGTAGAGTCGCAGGAATCCGCCCAACCGTCGTGAGTGGCGGGAGCGTCAAATTCCTTGAAATAAAGGTTCTGACCGTTGCTGCTTAAGTTCGAACCCGATAAAACCATCCGGGAACCGTTGGAAAATTCCCGGCCGTAAGAAAGCCTTTCCTTGAAGGTCCTGTAACTTCCCGCCTCGCCGGAGACTTCGAAACCGTTAAAATCCTCCGCATTTCTGGTGATGACGTTGATGACTCCCATAAAGGCGTTGCTCCCGTATAAGGAGTGAGTGGGGCCCCTGATGATTTCAACGGAGTCGATGAGATCCACATCGAGGGGAAATTCCGTTCCCAGAAAGGCCTGATCATAAACGTCGTCGTTGATGCGATGGCCGTCGATTAGGAGAAGCAGCCTCGTATTGTAATCGCCAGCCCGGGAAAACCCGCGAACCCCCGCATAGCTGTAGGTCCTGTCGTTGCTCGTGTAAAAGCCCCTGACGCTCTGCAGGATTTCGGCGAGGGTCCGGTAGCCGTACCGTTTGATGTCCACGGCCGTCACGATGCTGACTGACGAAGGGGCTTCCGTTGTCTTCTGCTCGAATTTGGACGCCCCGGAAACATCGGCAATTTCGATGTTCATGAGTTCCTCGATACTGAGTTCCGTGAGATCGGGTGTCTTGTTCTCGCTTTTCCGGTCTTGTCCAAAGGCGCTACTTGCAATGAGGAATAACAGGCCTGCCAGCAGAAAGAAAAAAGCGGCAGAAAGCCTTGGAAAACACTTCTTTCTGTCAGTCGGTTCTGTCGTTGTAATATCTGGTGTTTGCATCGGCATGGTGCAGGTTTTTCCTTTGTGACTAAATTTCATTTATGCTTGAGGCTGCCGATAGAGAGCGTGACATCATTAAGATCAACTATGGGAATCAGAGGCGCCTACTTTGCAACTCTACATGAATCTTTCATGCCGGATTCTTTCCCGGCAACGCGATACTTTCAATTTCAATTTTCTCCTCCGGTGAGGAAATCAGCCACCTGGAGAGGATGGCGTAAAGTTCTTCAGCTTTAAAGGGCTTGCTCAGATAATCATCCATCCCGGCGGCCAGGCAGCTTTCCCTGTCTCCTTCCAGGGCATGGGCCGTCAGGGCTACAATCGGGACGTGTTGGGACACGCCGTTCGCGCCGTTGTCTGCCTCCTGCTTCCGAATTGCCGCTGTTGCCTTGTACCCGTCCATCCGGGGCATCTGGCAGTCCATGAGAATCAGATCGTATCTTTCCGCAGCCACTCTTTCCAGGGCATCGAGACCATCATCGGCAAGATCGGCGCAGCAGCCGAAGTATTCCAGCATCGCCTGGCTCAAAGTCTGATTGACGGGATTGTCTTCCACAAGAAGGATTCGGAAAGCCGAGAAACTTTCCTTGTTCGCCGGTTTGTCCGGAGATTGAGCTGTGGCCGCCAATGACGGGGAGCGAAGTTCTGCCACATCAACCGATTGATCTTGTTTTTCCAGCCGTGCAGTAAAGTGGAAGAGGGAACCTTTCCCCAGAGTGCTTTCGACCCCGATCGTACCTCCCATCATCGAGACGAGCTGGCTGGCGATGGCCAGACCCAGTCCCGTTCCTCCGTAACGCCGTGTGGTTGATCCGTCTTCCTGGGCAAAGGCATGAAAGATCCTCGAAAGGGCTTCCGGGACGATTCCAATGCCTGTGTCCCGAACTTCGAATTTAAGAAGGGTCGTTTGTCCCACTTCCTCTTCCAGGAAAACATGGACGGAGATTTCTCCTGTCTCGGTAAACTTCACCGCGTTGCCCATGAGGTTGACCAGCACCTGCCGCAGTCGCATCGAGTCCCCCCGGAGGACTGCAGGAATTTCGGGTTCCATATGGCAAGACAGCTTGATTCCCTTTCGGCGTGTCTGCTCGAAAAAGAATTCGACCAGCTCTTCCAGAAGATCGACAAGATTGAGTTCGGCAACCGCGATTTCCATTTTTCCGGCTTCGATTTTTGAGAAATCGAGGATGTCGTTTATGAGATGCAGGAGGGTTTCTCCGGATGCAAGCGCTGTGTCGATGTATTGATGCTGACGATCGGTAAGCCCGTCTTCCTTCTGAAGGAGTTCCAGGAAACCGAGGATCCCGTTCATCGGGGTTCGGATCTCGTGGCTCATGTTGGCAAGAAACTGTGATTTTGCCAGACTTGCCGCTTCCGCAGCCTCCTTTGCCGCCAGCAGTTCCCGCTCCGCCCGTTTTCGGTCGCGAATGTCTATGAAACTTTCGAGGAAAACGTCCCGGCCCTGGAAATTGATTTTGATGACATTCTTTATGATCGGGATGCGGCTGCCGTCGGCGGTAAGCATTATCCGTTCCGAGTGATCGATTGTCTGCCCCAGATCCGTAATCGGGCAGCGACCGGCTTCAGCCGGGCAGATGTTCCGGTGGCATACCGAACCGACGAGTTTGTCCTTGGAGGCGCCGGTCAGCTTGCAGGCAATGTCGTTGGCATAAATTATTTCATGAGTGCCTGCGTCAACCATCAGGATTCCCGTCAGGATCGACTGGAGGATTATTCCCTGCCGGAGTTCGTTTTCCCGGGCAATTCTTCCGGCCCGGGAAAGCATCTTGTTCGTCCTTACAAGTTCGTCCGTTCTTTCCCGAATGCGGTCCTCCAGTTCTTCCTGATTCTTCCGCAACTGTTCATCACGCAGGGATATCTCTGACAACATATTATTGAACCCCGTCATGAGCGTTCCCAGCTCATCGCCCCGCTGTCCGGAAACCCTCAGGGAATAATCTTTCTTTTCTGATACTTCCTGCATTGATGATGCGAGCTCAAGAATGGGGTCGCCTACGTATTTCTGCAGCAATTTCTGGGAAAGCAGATAAGCGATCAGTACGGTAACGATCAGGACCAGGGCGGCAGTAGCGAGATACCAGTAAAGCCATTCATAAAGTTCCTTCAGATCTGAGATGATGTAGAGAGTTCCCAGCCGATCGTTGCCGGACATGATGTTGCGCGCCAATTCGAGCCGTTTGCCGCTGAAAAACTCGGAGTTGGTCATGACCGGTGGGATTTTGTAATGGGCATGTGGGTTCAGGGCATGATTCTTTGCGGAAAAACCGGTGGCACCAGTGCCGACATATTTCGCAAACAGACTGCCGTTGGCACTGAAGAGGCAGGCGGAAAGAATATGGTGTTCCGTCTTCAAGGCCTTCAGAATTTCTTCCGCCGATTGCCGGTCGCCGAATGTGAGCGGCGCGACGAGATTGTATCCCGCCACTTTTGCCAGCGTGTCGATCTTCTTTATCAGATTTTGCCGACCCGAATAGAATTCATGGCCGAGAAAGAGCGCGATGGAGAAAAAAATCGTGACCCAGCTTGCCATCATAATGATGACAGTCAGTTTCCTGCGAATAGGAATGTCTTGAAGTCTCCGCATTTTTTACCTTTTACCGCGTTCTGTTCCAACAATCCTTGCCAGTTTCAGGAGTTGCGAACTGATTTGAATTCCCGCCTGTGCGGCGGCATCCGTATTGATCTCGAAAGAAACCCGCTTGTTTACAATAACCAGGTTGATGACGCCTCCGGAGGAGGCGAATTGTTTCATATCGCCGATGGTCAAAACAGGACCCTTTATCCCTTTGAGGATTTTCTCCGCTCTCGCCTGCTCCGATCTGCAGATATAGAGGGCCTGACAGGAATCGGCCTCTTCTTTCTTTCTAATTTTCTTAACCTTCAGCTTCCTCCCCTTAACCTCCTTCCCGTTGAGGGATTCGAGGGTGTTCCCCAGAGGATCGCTGCCCATCACGCAAAGCGTAAGCTCGGCTTCCTGGTTCGGCAGGGCCTCCTGCGGCCAGGAAACGAATTTGAAAAAATTATAAACGAAGGCGCTCTTAACCTGATACTCGTTTGCCTGTGCCGACAGGGCTGTGGATACGGTCCGTCCGGAAAGGATTGCATAAACAAAGATCAGCAGCGCCGCCCCGAAGATCTTCAGCGCCTCCGGCCGGTTCCTGCTGAATTTCCGCTTTTCGGAAAGGTGCAATGTTGGCCCCGATTCGTTCAATGCAGAATCCTTCTATGGGTGATCGGGATTCGAAGCTGACGGCGACGATGATCTATCCAGTTCATTCCGAATTGCCACGCCGATTTTTTCAAGTATGTAAGGCTTCCGGACAAAAGCC
>MVQR01000020.1 GCA_002067815.1 Syntrophus sp. PtaB.Bin001
GGAGGCGCTGAATCTGTCGATTCTTGGTTTGCTGAAACCAGGAGATCACGCCATCACTTCCAGCATGGAACACAATTCGGTTATGCGGCCGCTTCGTCTCTTGGAGAAGGAGGGGGTGGAACTTACCGTAATCCCCTGCTCGCCGTCGGGGGAATTGGATCCTGCGGACCTGCTGCCCGCCCTTCGCCGCAACACCCGCGCCATCTATCTGACTTCCGCTTCCAATGTTACGGGAACGCTCATGCCCCTGGCGGAGGTCGGCCGGATCGCCCGCGAAAAAGGATTGGTTTTCTGCGTCGATGCCGCCCAGGCTGGAGGTTCTTTCCCTATCGATGTAAAGGGACTGGGCATCGATCTGCTCGCCTTCACCGGCCACAAGGCCCTTTACGGCCCCCAGGGAACCGGCGGATTGTATATCAGGGAAGGCCTGGAAAAGAGCATCCGGCCGCTGATGGCCGGGGGAACGGGCAGCCGCTCCGAGTTCGAGGAGCAGCCCGACTTTCTTCCCGATAAATTTGAGTCGGGAACCCCCAATGCCGTCGGTCTGGCCGGACTGGAAGCGGGAGTACGCTTCGTCCTGAATCGGGGTGTGGAAACGATCCGGGCTCAAGAAACCGAACTCACAGAACGCCTGCTGGACGGCCTGAAAGCCGTACCGGGAGTCGTCCTGTACGGAACGGAAAATCCCTCGAAGCGGATCGCCGTCGTTTCCTTTACAGTAGAAGGCTTGTCCCCTGCCGACGTTTCCCTGGCCCTGGACGAAGAGTACAACATCATGACCCGCCCCGGATTGCACTGCGCCCCTTCGGCACATAAAACCATCGGATCTTTTCCTGTGGGAACAACCCGATTCAGCCTCGGGGCGTTCAATACGGCAGAAGAGGTGCACATCGCCGTGGAAGCCGTCAGCCGTTTGGCGGCAAAAGCCCGACGAAAGGCCTAGCCGATCAAGCGGTGCGGTACGGTCGGAATCGCAGTGAAAATTACATTTTGACGACTTTCATTTATTGCAGAACAGAAAAGGAGAAATGCCCATGCCGGAAAACATCGACGCCCGGGGACTGGCCTGCCCGCAGCCGGTCATTCTTGCGAAAAAGGCCCTGGACACAACCGAAGAGTTGACGATTAGGGTGGATAACATCGCCGCGGTGGAAAACGTGAAGCGCCTGGCAAATTCCCAGGGTTGCCGGGTTACGGTCGAAGAGGAAAAGGACAAGACGTGGACTCTTCATCTGGTCCGGGAAGGCGGCGCCGCAGTCAGTCAGGAGCTTCCGGACATAGTTTGCGATGTGGCGGAGAAACAGGAAGGCGAACCATCGGCTTCCGGCCCCTGCGTTGTTCTGATCTCTTCCAATGCCATGGGACAGGGCGATGACGAACTGGGACAACTGCTCATGAGAGGATTTTTCCATACCCTGACCCAACTAGACAAGCTGCCGGATGTGATCATTTGTTACAATTCAGGAGTAAAACTGGCCATCAAGGGTTCCGACGTCCTTGAAGATTTAACCGAACTGGCAAAGGCCGGGGTGGAAATCCTGGTTTGCGGAACCTGTCTTAATTTTTTCAATCTCACCGACCAGCTCGGTGCGGGCACGATATCCAACATGTACGATATCGCCACGGCCATGACAACTGCCGGGCGGCTGGTAAGGCCCTGATTTCAGATCAGCTTACGGGTGTTCAATATTCCACGCCCTTTTGCGCCGGCCGTCCCGACTCCAGTGCATGCTTGCGGCAGCTCATGATTGTGACCGTGTCGGCCAGCGCCATCAGCGACTCCGAGGCGCCCCGCCCGGTCAGGACGATGATTCGGCCGGGTTTTATATCATGGAGAACCGCGGCGACACGCTCTTCGGGCAGAAGATGCAGGGCGACGGCATTGCAGAGCTCATCCAGAATTACCAGATCATATTCTCCGGAACGGATCGCTTCTTCGGCCAGAAATATTCCCCGCTTGGCGGCTTCGCGGTGCTGAAGAAAATCGGGATGATCTTCGGCGGGGACAAATCCCAGCCCCGTCTGGATCAGCTCCACACCGGGAAGATTCCTAACCGCGGCGACCTCCCCTATTGCCGGATCGGCCTTGATGAACTGGATGATTTTGACCCGCATCCCCTGGCCGCAAGCCCGCAAAGCCATCCCCAGGGCGGCCGTCGTTTTTCCCTTGCCGTCCCCGG
The DNA here is from genome assembly GCA_002067815.1 of Syntrophus sp. PtaB.Bin001. GTDB lineage: Bacteria > Desulfobacterota > Syntrophia > Syntrophales > Syntrophaceae > Syntrophus. Next base: position 2,181 of record MVQR01000020.1, read on the forward strand.
TAAAAATAAGAATCCGCCCTTTCTGATCAGTCATTTACATTCTCCTTCCATCGCCAAAAAAGAAAAACCGATGGAACCCTGCTATAATCGGGATTCCCTTGTCTTTATTAATTGATCATGCCCCTTCTGTCCACTTTTTTCAGTCCGCACGGGAAGGTCGGATTCCGCAAGAGCAATTTCCCATAGATGAAAGATGCCCGATCTGGTAAAGGAAATTTGTCAAATCAACAGCATGCAAACGGGATCGGCAAATGAGCGAATTATCGAAAAAAGGCAAAAAACGCATCGTCCTGGTCCATCCCCGGGGGTTCAACTGGCTTCCCGGCTCCCGTGACGTCACGGATGTAGCCAACCGCATGGCACCGCAGGGCCTCCTTTCCATCGCCGCCTGCCTCTTGAAAGAAGGACATGACGTTTTTCTCTACGACTGCCTAGGACCGGGCGTTTCGCCGGACATCAACGTCCAGGTCAGAACAATTCTGGCTTATGGGACGGAGCTGGTCGGCTTTTCGGCCACAACCTCCTCTTTTCCCGATGCCGCGGAAATGGCGCAGAAGATCAAGGAATCGGCAAAGGAGATCCGGACGGTCTGCGGAGGCGTTCATGTTTCCGCCTTGCAGGGACAGCTTCTCGGAGACTATCCGGCCTTCGATTTCCTCTGCGTCGGCGAGGGCGAAGAGACGATTATGGAACTGGCAGCGGGAAAAGCGCCGGAAGAAATCTCCGGCCTGATCTGGCGGCGAGGCTCCGAAGTGGTAGTCAATCCGCCGCGCGCCACGATAAAAGACCTGGACACCCTCCCCTTTCCTGCCTATGAGAAACTGCAGGGCTTTCCGCAGGATTACCGCCTGCCGCTCTTCAGCTACATCCATACGCCGGGGGCGACGATGATCACCTCCCGGGGCTGCATGTACCAGTGTTCCTACTGCGACCGCTCCGTTTTCAAGCGGGGCTTCCGGTACAATTCCGCCGCCTATATTTACGAGCACATGAATTATCTGCGGACCCGCTTCGGGGTGCGCCATGTCAACATTTACGACGACCTCTTCACCTTCGACCGCAAACGGATCGTCGAACTCTGCGAAAAGCTCGCCCGTCAGCCGCTGGGTATGCATTTCAACTGCGCCGTGCGGGTGGGCCACACCGACGACGACCTGCTGCGCATGCTGAAAGACGCAGGCTGCCTGATGGTTTCGCTGGGCATCGAATCTGCCGATCCGCAGATGCTGGCCCGGCACAAATCCGGGGTATCGCTGGAGGCCGTCCGCGACACGGTGAGACGGATTCAGGGCGCGGGCCTGCGGGCCAAAGGCCTCTTCATGATGGGTCTTCCCGGCGAAACGGAGGAATCGATCCGCCGGACGTCGGATTTCGTGATTTCCCTGGGACTCGACGACATGAACATGGCCAAATTTACCCCCTTTCCCGGAGCGCCCCTCTGGCGGACGATCCGGACGGAGGGAACGTTCAACGAAGACTGGCGGCTGATGAACTGCCTGAACTTCGTCTTCGTCCCCAGCGGAATCTCCTCAAAAGAAAGGCTGGACCACCTTTACAACGAACACGTCAAACGCTTCTATTCCGACCCCGGCTGGCGCAGGAAATTCCGCGACCGCATCTGGGAGCACCGCCATAGCCTATTGTACCTGATCCGCCACATCCCGTCCTTCTGGCTGGCCAAACAACAATTCGAACCGGATAAGGCGGGTTAGAATAAAAAAGAAAATAATGCACTGCCAAGTCGATATGCTAACCGATGAATTATAGAAGGAGCGACCTGAATGGCTAAAGAAAAGAATAACGGGGCTAATCTCGGCTTCGAATCCGAACTCTGGCGCGCCGCCGACGCGCTCCGTTCCAACATGGACGCCGCCGAGTACAAGCATGTAGTTCTGGGTTTGATCTTCCTCAAGTACATATCCGATGCCTTCGAAGAACAGCACGCCAAACTAGAAACGGAGCGCGCCCAGGGAGCCGACCCTGAAGACCAGGACGAGTACCGGGCCGTCAACATTTTCTGGGTGCCCAAAGAGGCCCGCTGGGCGCATCTCAAGGCCAACGCCAAACAACCGACCATCGGCAAGACCGTCGATGACGCCATGATCGCCATCGAGCGGGACAACCCGTCGCTCAAGGGCGTTCTCCCCAAGGATTACGCCCACCCCCGCCTGGACAAGCAGCGCCTGGGCCAGCTCATCGACCTGGTCGGCAACATCGGCCTTGGTGATAAAGAGAACCGATCAAAGGACATCCTCGGCCGGGTCTACGAGTACTTTCTCTCGCAATTTGCCAGTGCGGAAGGGAAAAAGGGCGGCCAGTTCTATACGCCGCGCTGCGTGGTCCGGGTGCTGGTTGAGATGCTGGCCCCTTACAAGGGCCGCGTCTACGACCCCTGCTGCGGTTCCGGAGGCATGTTCGTCCAGTCGATCGAATTCGTAAAGGCCCACGCCAACGGCAACGGGAATGGAGGAAAGGCAAAGGCCGATGTCAGCATTTTCGGCCAGGAATCCAATCACACCACCTGGCGGTTGGCGAAGATGAATCTCGCTCTCCGCCAGATCGAAAACAATCTCGGGAAGGAACACGCCGACAGCTTCCACCGCGACCTGCACCCCGATCTCAAAGCCGACTATGTACTGGCCAATCCACCCTTCAACGATTCCGACTGGCGCGGGGAACTGCTCAAGGAAGACAAACGCTGGAAGTTCGGCATCCCCCCGACCGGGAATGCCAACTTCGCCTGGGTCCAGCATTTCATCCATCACCTTGCCCCGACCGGCCTGGCGGGCTTCGTCCTGGCCAACGGTTCGATGTCTTCCAACCAAGCAGGCGAGGGTGAAATCCGCAAAAACATCATCGAGGCCGACCTGGTGGACTGCATGGTGGCGATGCCCGGCCAGCTTTTCTACTCCACCCAGATTCCCGTCTGCCTGTGGTTTGTCGCCCGCGACAAAAAGAACGGCCGCTTCCGCGACCGGCGCGGACTGACGCTCTTCATCGACGCCCGCAAGCTGGGCACGATGATTGACCGGGTTCACCGTGAACTGACCCAGAAAGACATCCGCAAGATCGCCGACACTTACCACGCCTGGAGGGGCGATAAGTCGGCCGGGGACTATGAAGATATTCCCGGCTTCTGCAAGAGCGCCACGCTCGATGATATCCGCCACCAAAACCACATCCTCACGCCCGGCCGGTACGTAGGAGCCGCAGAGGTCGAAGACGACGGCGAGCCGTTCGAGGAAAAGATGGCCAGACTGACGTCCGCCTTGCGCGAACAGAACGAGAAGGCCGAGAAGCTTGACCGGATCATCTGGGCTAACCTGGAGGATATCGGTTATGGCGGGTGAGTGGCATATACATGAGTGGGGCGAGATTGCCTCATTGGAATATGGCAAGTCGCTACGTGATTACCGTTCAGAATCCGGGCTGTATCGCGTCTTCGGCACAAATGGTCCAGTTGGATGGCATGACGTGCCGCTTTGTCAGCATCCGGGCGTCATCGTTGGTCGCAAGGGTGCATATCGCGGTATCCATTACTCAAAACAACCGTTCTTCGTAATTGATACGGCTTTTTACCTTGAACCCAAGCAAACGATGGATTTGCGATGGGCGTATTATTGCCTACTTACATACGATATAAACGGAATGGACAGTGGTTCTGCGATCCCATCAACCAGTCGTGAAGCCTTCTACCGATTGCCTGTCCGCGTCCCTCCCCTCAAGGAACAGCAGGCCATCGCCTGCATTCTCGGAGCACTTGACGACAAAATTGAACTGAACCGGCAGATGAACCGGACCTTGGAGGAAATGGCGCGAGCAATCTTCAAGAGCTGGTTCGTGGACTTCGACCCCGTCCGCGCCAAGGCCGCCGGTCGCCGGCCGCCGGGGCTCAAACCAGAAATCGCCGCCCTTTTTCCGGACTCTTTTGAAGATTCCGAACTGGGTAAGATTCCGAGGGGCTGGAGTTCTATCCCTCTTTACGATACAGCATCTTTTATCAACGGAGCGGCATTTAAGGGTAGTGACTTCTGCCCTCCTGGAGAAGGATTCCCTGTTATTAAAATTGCCGAGCTTAAAGATGGAATCAGCTCGCAAACGAAATGGTCCCCAAGAGAAGCTGCCCCCAATCAATTTATCAACACAGGCGATTTGCTCTACTCATGGTCAGGCAGCCCTGATACTTCTCTCGATGCCTTTCTATGGACAAATAACGACGGCCTTTTAAACCAACATATATTCAAAGTTGTAACGCCAAATATTGCACAGAAACGGTTTGTATATTATTTGTTAAAAATACTTAAACCGGTTCTCATTGAGATCGCTCGCAATAAACAAACAACAGGACTTGGTCATGTAACTGTAGCAGATATGAAAAGACTAAAGGTCTGTAGTCCCTCCAAAACCATTCTGTATAAATTCGACTCTCTAATAGGATCTTTTTTCGACAGAGCCTTTGCTTGTCTCATAGAAAACACTACGCTTGCTGCTCTGCGCGACACCTTGTTGCCGAAACTTATCTCCGGCGAGTTGCGGGTGCCGGATGCCGAACGGATCGCCGGGAGGATTCTATGAACGAAAATCAGCAATTCCTGCTCTATACCGCCCCGGACGGTGCGGTGAAGGTGGAAGTCTGTTTCAGGGACGAAACGGTCTGGCTGACGCAGAAGGCCCTGGCGGAACTGTTCGGGGTCAAGGTGCCCGCTGTCAACAAACACCTGAAAAACATCTTTGAATCCGGCGAACTGGTTCGCGAGGCAACAATTTCCAAAATGGAAACAGTTCGCCCCGAAGGCGCGCGGAAAGTTGTCCGCGAAGTGGAATTCTACAACCTCGACGCCATCATCGCCGTGGGCTACCGAGTAAACAGCTATCAGGCCACTCGGTTCCGCATCTGGGCCACGAAGACGCTGCGGGAGTTCATCGTCAAGGGATTCGTGCTGGATGACGAACGGCTCAAACAGGGCAAGCTGGTTTTCGGCAAGGATTATTTCGATGAATTGCTGGAGCGGATTCGGGAAATCCGGGCCAGCGAGCGGCGGTTTTACCAGAAGATCACCGATATTTACGCCCTCTCGGCGGACTATGATCCTCAGGCGCCGCTCACCAGGGATTTCTTCGCCACGGTTCAAAACAAGCTGCACTGGGCCATCACCGGGCAGACGGCGGCGGAACTGATCTATTCCACAGCCGACGCCGCCAAGATCAACATGGGGCTGGCGACCTGGAAAAACGCGCCTAACGGAAAAATTCTCAAGTCGGATGTGTCCGTGGCAAAAAACTACCTGAACGAGGCACATATCAGGGAGCTGAATCGAATCGTCTCCGCTTATCTCGATCTGGCCGAAAATCGGGCGGAGCGGGGCGTTATCACGAGAATGGCCGAGTGGGTAGAGTTTCTGAACCGATTTCTGGAATTGTCCAATTATCCGATTCTTCAGGATAAAGGCAAGGTCGCCGCTTTGGAGGCTAAACTCAAGGCGGAGGCTGAATACGAGGTGTTCCGCCAACGGCAGGATCGTGAATACATATCCGATTTCGATCGGGAGATCAAGCGACTGGAGGGAAAGAAGTGAGCGCCGCATTAACCGAATCCGTCATCGAGCAGGCCGCACTGGCGTGGCTGGAGAGTTTGGGCTATCTGATCCTGTCGGGCCTGGAAATAGCGCCATTTGAGGCGATGGCCGAAAGAGACGATTACGGCGAAGTCTGCCTTTCGCGTCGACTGCGCCAGGCACTCCAGCAACTGAATCCGGCGGTGCCGCCGGAGGCGATAGATGAAGCATTCCGCAAGCTGACACGACCGGATTTACCATCGCCTGTAGCTAACAACCATATCATTCACACGTACCTGGTAGAGGGCGTGCCGGTCGAATATCAGCGCACCGACGGTTCCATCGGCGGCGACCTGGTCCGCGTGTTCGACTATGACGAGCCGGAAAACAACGAGTTCCTTGCCGTCAATCAGTTTACCGTTGTCGAGAACCGGCATGAAAGGCGGCCGGACCTGGTGCTGTTTATCAACGGCCTGCCGGTGGCGGTAATGGAACTCAAGAATGCCGCCGATGAGAACGCCACCATCTGGTCGGCCTTCAACCAGCTCCAGACCTACAAAGCGCAGATTCCGTCGTTGTTTTTCTTCAACGAAGCGCTGGTGGTCTCCGACGGCGTCCAGGCGAGAATTGGCACGTTAACCGCCGACCGCGAATGGTTCATGCCCTGGCGGACCATCGAGGGAGGGCAGCTGGCGGATACGAAACTTCCCCAGCTTCAGGTTATGCTTGAAGGCGTATTTGAAAAAAGGCGATTTCTGGACCTGATCCGGCACTTCATCGTCTTCGAGGATGCGGGCGGCGGAGCGCCGGTCAAGAAGATGGCCGGGTACCACCAGTACCATGCAGTAAATGTGGCTGTTCAGGAGACCGTTCGTGCCAGCAAACCCGCGATTTCCAAAGTGCGCGAGGAACAGGGAACATATTATGCGGGAAGCCTGCAGGATGCCAAATCCGGCGACCGCCGGGCCGGCGTAGTCTGGCACACCCAGGGATCAGGCAAGAGCCTGACCATGGCGTTTTACGCCGGGCGCGTCGTTCTGCATCCGGCCATGGAGAACCCGACCCTGGTCGTGATCACCGACCGCAACGATCTGGACGATCAACTCTTCGGCACCTTCGCCAAGTGTCATGAACTGCTGCGCCAGCAACCCATCCAGGCACAGAGCCGCGCGCACCTGCGGGAGTTGCTGCATACCGCCTCAGGCGGCGTCGTATTTACCACGGTCCAGAAATTTTTTCCCGCCGCGGAGGAGGATCAGCACCCGCTGTTGTCCGATCGCCGGAATATCGTCGTGATCGCCGACGAAGCGCACCGCAGTCAGTACGATTTCATCGACGGCTTTGCCCGTTACATGCGGGAGGCGCTGCCGAATGCCTCATTCATCGGTTTCACCGGCACACCCATCGAATTGACGGACAAGAACACTCGCGCGGTCTTCGGCGATTACATCAGCATTTACGACATCGAGCGGGCGGTAAAGGACGGGACGACCGTTCCCATTTATTATGAAAGCCGCCTGGCAAAACTCGAACTGAAAGAAGAGGAACGACCTCGGCTTGACGAGGAGTTCGAGGAAGCTACCGAGGGCGAAGAGGTCGAGCACAAGGAGCGGCTGAAGACAAAGTGGGCGCAGCTCGAAGCCCTGGTCGGCACGGAAAAACGGTTGAAACTGATCGCCGGGGACCTCGTGAAACACTTTGAACAGCGCCTGGAAGCGATGGACGGCAAGGCGATGATCGTTTGCATGAGCCGCCGCATCTGCGTCGAACTCTACAAAGCGATCACGGCGATTCGCCCGGACTGGCATCATGAGGACGATGAGAGGGGCATTATCAAGATCGTGATGACCGGCTCGGCCTCGGACCCGATTGAATGGCAGCCTCACGTCCGCAACAAGGCCCGCCGCGAGGAACTGGCAAAGCAATTCAAGAAACCGGCGGAACCGTTTAAGATCGTAATTGTCCGCGATATGTGGTTAACGGGGTTTGACGCACCCTGCCTGCATACGATGTATATAGACAAACCGATGCGCGGCCACGGGCTGATGCAGGCCATTGCCCGGGTGAATCGCGTGTTCAAGGACAAACCGGGCGGTCTTGTGGTGGATTACCTGGGACTGGCGGACCAGCTTAAATACGCCCTGGCCAGCTACACGGAAAGCGGCGGCAAAGGCCGGACGACCGTCAACCAGGAGGAAGCCGTGGCCGCCATGCTGGAACGGTACGAAGTCTGTTGCGGCATCTTCCACGGATTTGACCGGGATTCCTGGAAAACGGGAGGACCGCGGGAGAGGCTGTCCCTTCTTCCGGCCGCTCAGGAACATGTGCTGGCCCAGGATGACGGGAAAAGCCGGTTGGTGAAGGCCGTGACTGAACTGTCCAAGGCTTTCGCCCTTGCCGTCCCTCATGAGAAGGCGCTGGAGATTCGTGACGACGTGGCTTTCTTTCAGGCGGTGAAGTCGGTGCTGACGAAGGGGATAAGCGACGGCCGGCACAGCCCTGAGGAAATCGAGCTTGCAATTCGACAGATTGTGTCAAGGGCGGTAGCCTCGGATGAGGTTATCGACATCTTTGCGGCCGCAGGTCTCAAGAAACCGGACATCTCAATACTATCGGACGAGTTCCTGGCGGAAGTGAAAGACATGCCGCAGCGGAATCTGGCAGTCGAACTGCTCAAGAAGCTATTGGATGGCGAAATCAAAGCGCGCGGTCGAAAAAATGTCGTTCAGGCCCGTTCTTTTGCAGAGCTCCTTGAGAATGCCGTCAGGAAATACCAGAACAGAGCCATCGAAACGGCACAGGTCATCGAGGAACTGATCGCGTTGGCAAAGGATCTGCGCGAGGCCAGCCAGCGAGGGGAAAAGCTCGGGCTGACCGATGATGAGGTGGCATTTTACGACGCACTTGAAGTCAACGACAGCGCGGTGGCCGTGCTCGGTGATGAAACGCTGCGCATCATTGCCCAGGAGCTGGTGCGGGCTGTTCGGAACAGTGTTACTATCGATTGGACTGTCCGTGAAAACGTCCGCGCCCAGATGCGGGTAATCATCAAGCGTATTCTTCGCAAATATGGCTATCCGCCGGACAAGCAAGCCCGCGCCACCGAGCTTGTCCTGGAGCAAGCGGAAGTCCTGTGCAAAGACTGGATGGAACGGGCTTTATGATATCCTCCGTTATACGGGTCTTTGCATTTTTAAGAAAGGTCTTTTGACATGAAGAATAACCGCAAATCCAACAAATCAACATGGTCGGATGTAAAAGCGGCATTAACCGGAATGGACAAAAAGCAGCTGACCGGTTTGATTTCCGATCTCTATGGATTTTCAAAGGAAAACCAGGCATTTCTTCACGCCAGATTCACCATCGGCTCCGACACGCTTGCCCCGTACAAGAAAACAATAAGAGACTGCATGTACCCGGATATTGACAAAAATAGACCTATTGAAATTTCAAAAGCGAAAAAAGCGATCAGCAACTACACAAAGGCTGTGGGAAACTTGGCCGGTGAAGCGGAGTTGATGACCTTCTTTGTCGAATGTGGAAACAGGTTCACCCTGGATTACGGAGATATAAATGAGGCTTTCTATGACGCCTTGAACCTGATGTACCGGCATGCGATAGACAAGGTCCTCAGCCTTCCGGCAGAGAAGCAGAAAGAATTCCAAGACAGGCTGAAAGCAATCATGACCTCATCCTCAAACATCGGCTGGGGCTACCACGACGAGCTCTGTGAAGACTATTATGAAGCCTTCTCTCAGGTCGAATAATTTCTCTGCATCTTATATACTTTTTGTTCCGAATCCAAAGATCAATTGTTTCAGGTAGGTTTCAATGAGTGGAATTCTGGGGACACCATGCTTAACTATATTATTCATTTGGACGAACAGGAATTTCATGGACTTCCCGGTTTGAATGTCAGAAGCTCTATTGCCTCTATTTTGGAGAATTAGCGGCCTGTTTCGGCAACACGTTTTTTACATAACAGTATGACCAGCGATGTTGAGAACGCCGGAGGCTTTGTAAGAACGGACATTTAGACGCAAAAGCCAACCCCCAAAATGAAAGCAAATTCCAACAAAAAATAAAGTTATCCCTGATTTCTAAGATTTCTATTTTAAGGAGGAAATAAGAAGATGGGTGCGCTAACGGAAATTTTGGATGGAGTTGAGGCAATAGCGAAGTCAATAAGTGATATCGGTAAAATAATAGAGGCGATTCAAAAGGGGAAGGACTACTTTGAAAAGCGATACAAGGACGCGAAGAATGACGTCAAGGAAATTCTCGAAGAAATCAACAAAACTCTTATCACCACCAGCTCGGCGACATCGATTTTGACTCACTTCTCTTTCGTCGATGATCCAAAGAGCTATGCTGCCGATCTGAGGGAATTCAACAATCGTATTGTTGACGGTAAATCAGAAATAGACAGACTCAGGCAAGATATTGATGAGTACAGAGGTCATTGCTCAAAAATCAGGTATCATGCCGATAGAATCAAGGAAGGAAACAAGCTGGATTATCTCTTTCGAATATTTGGCATAGATTCAGAGGAGGAAAACAAGAAGCTCAGCGCTACGCTTTTAGAAATTTATGAAACCGAACGTGATCACTATCTTACAGTTCATGAAGTTTGCGATAATCTCCGTAAAGCGATCGATCATGTTCATGAGACACTGGGAGGACCGGGATTAATTCAACCGGGGAAGGTTCCTGAAGCTGCGGCCCTTCTGTCCGAATATGGAAGGGCATTCATGAAGATAGAATCAGCAGCAAATCACAGAGTGTTCCAAATTCGGGAGCTCATAAGAGCGTTATCGTGAAAAGCATCAAACAATCCTGACCGGGGAGAATAGACCTGAGGCTGTAGAGATGAGAAAAATACCTATTGTATTGATATTTTTTCTTATTGGGTGTGTCGGAATACCTGAAAACGTCAAACCCGTCGATCAGTTCAAGTTGGAAAAATATCTCGGGCAGTGGTACGAAATTGCCAGGCTGGATCATTCCTTTGAGCGAGGACTGACGCGCGTAACGGCAAATTACAGTTTGCGGGACGACTGTGGCGTAAGAGTCCTGAACCGGGGTTATTCTGAAAAAGAAAAGAAGTGGAAAGAAGCTGAAGGGAAAGGCTACTTCGTTCATGGACCGGATATGGGCTACTTGAAGGTGTCTTTCTTCGGACCCTTCTACGGATCATATATTGTCTTCGATCTTGACCATGAGAATTATCAATATTCGCTCGTCTGCGGACCGGACAAATCATATTTATGGATTTTGGCGAGAAGTCCGGAGATAAGCAGGGATTTGAAGAATACTCTCGTAGCAAAAGCGGCGGCGTTGGGATTTGACACAAGCAAATTGATCTTTGTCGATCACCGCTAATCGTATTATCGAGTAGGGGAAGTTTTCTCTTTCCCATTATCCGAATCCAAAATCAATTGTTCCAGGGAGGTTTTGATGAAAATCAATAAGGTTCTGTTCGTTCTCATCCTATCAATCTTTTTATCTTTTTCTTCTCAGGCCGTTGCCGAGTCGGTATCGGGGACCTTCAAGGCGGTATCCGCCTGCGACGCCTACAAATCATTCAGCAAAGGCACCAATCCTGGACGAATAAAGACCACTCCCGGAATGGAATATGACGTTGTCGAAGTCAACAACAAAAATCTGGAGTGGGTGCGCATCAACATCCCCGGAATCAAAGAGCCGCTGCGGTGGGTTTCCGGCGAGTGCGGCACGAAAGACTTTGAAAACGGCAAAACGGACAAGGGAGACGATAAGAAGCCGGTCACCTGCAGCACCAGAAATCAACACGACAGTTATGTCCTGGCCCTGACCTGGCAGCCGGGGTTCTGCAAGCATTACAAATACAGCGGGAAAAAACCGGAATGCGATGCAATCAAAAACGGCGATTTGGTCGTCAACCACATGACCCTTCACGGCCTCTGGCCCAACAGAAAGGCCTGCGGGACCAAGTACGGCAACTGTGAAGGCCCCAAAATGGACCTGGAGGAATCGACCGTTTCCCAGCTTGCCCCCTGGATGCCCAATTTTTTATACGATGACGAGCAAACCTTCGGCTCCTATGAGTGGAACAAACACGGGACCTGCCAGAACCTCACCGACGACGAGTATTTCCTGACGGCGCTGAAACTGGTCAAAGCGGTGGACTGCTCGGTCGTCGGTTCATATATCAAGGCCAATAAGGGAAAGGACATGTCCGTCAATGAGTTCTTTGCTAAAGTGAAGAAAACCTACGGCCAGGAAACGGCGGACAGGATCACCCTGGTCTGCGCCGGGGGGAAGTATCTGCAGGAAGTCCGGGTGAATCTTCCCCTCAATTTCAAGGCCGATTCGAACCTGTCCGTTATGACCAAGGGCGCCGCCAAGGCCGAGGCCAGGAAGAACGGCTGCGAAGGCGATTACGTCTACGTGGAGCGCTGCGGTTCAAATTAGGAAAGGATAACTCAATATGGGACAATTGCAGACGATGTTCAATCCGGCAACGGTGGCCCTGATCGGAGCATCCGAGAAGGAGGGAAGCGTCGGCCGCACGATCTTGGAAAACCTCCTCCTCGCGAAGGATAGGCAAATCTTCCCGATAAACCCGGTAGCGGACTCCGTCCTGGGGCTGAAGAGCTATCCCCGTATCGGCAGTGTCCCGGAACATGTCGATATGGCGATTATCGCCACCCCCGCCGCCACTGTTCCCGCATTGGTTGAGGAATGCGGCCGGGAAGGCGTAGACGGTGCGGTCATCGTTTCCGCCGGGTTCAAGGAGATTGGTGAAGAAGGCGAAAAACTGAATAGAAAAATCGGCGAGATCGGCAAAAGGTACGGGATGCG
>MVQR01000021.1 GCA_002067815.1 Syntrophus sp. PtaB.Bin001
ATATCCTCGTGATATCATAAGAAGCTGGTACGAAGGCCTTAAATATTTTGTCATGGATACCCAGCCCAGTCTCGATCATTGTGCCAAGAGCATTTTTAAAGAGTTCGGGCATAATAAAACATTGGGTGTCAGAGTAAATACGAACACACAATGGTTTGGGAAAAAGTACAACAAAATTATTTCGAGAATCCGTGTGGAAACACCTGTGAGCGAACGACCGATTTCGAGCTTGAATCCGGCACCATACAGCATTGTTACCGTTAAACTCCGCGATGCTTATAGCTCTGATATTTCAAAAGTCGGCGGACCCAAAAATGTGTCTCTTCCGGAATATGTCAGAAAAATTCAAAATACATCTGTTCCGGCTGCAATAAATAGGGAAACGATTTGTCACGAGTTTGGGCACATGCTTGGTTTACCGGACGAGTATTACAAATTACACCCGAGTGCCGTGACATCATTAACTTTTGATGGAAATTTTAGAATAGATTTCATGGAAGGTATGATCAAAGTTAACGATGTGCCCGCTTCAATGCTTCACAATTTAGATGACAATATGACCATGCAGATCGACAGTCAAAAGCGTTATATAGAACTATGTCTCCAGAAGGTCGGAGGTTTGCCTGTTATGGGAGTTGCAACGATGTCACTAATGTCTTATGGTGCGTCGGTCAGACCTGAACATTTCGTTACTCTGTGCGAAGCCTTGGATAAAGAAACAAGAAATAATAACTGGGTGGTTGTCGAAGGCATCAGGTAGCAACAATCAGTATTATGCAGATTTTGCTGATTGTTTCAAAGATTCCAGAAATCCTGCGTTGTGAGATTCATACTTTATGAGTCAAAAATCCAATATCGCATATCATGGCTCCGGTGCCGACTATGATACATTGAAGAATTCGGGAGGTATTCTTCCAAGAGTCATGTGGAAGTCGGCACCAGATGTCGTAGCGTATACATCGAAACTGCCCCCTCTCATACAATACAAGATTTGCAAATTTATTGGTCCGAAATTGCGAGGGAAACCGGGAGAAAAGGGAGGGGTAGGGGATGCTGATCCTAATCTCTCGGTAAGTTTAAGCTGGAATCCCAAGGTTTGTTGCTTTTTCCCGCCGGCGAAGAAGATCAAGAAAAGCACGGTGGAGGTGGTCGAGAATGAAACAATTTACCTGTACGCTATTGATATGAGTATCAAAGTTGATGTTAATTCCAATACCATACTAAAATTTGAAGATGTCGACGCATTTGCAAAAAAGTGCGGGGTATATAGGGGTTATATGGAAGAAATCGCCGTTTCCTATGTACCCATTGCGAATATTTTAGGCTATTGCACTGTCACTCGTACTCCACCTCCGCCTAGTATCGAGTCCATTGTCACGCACAAAATGAAAGTTAAACTGGGTGAATATGTTCCTAAAATCATGCTCCAAATAGATAAAGTAAAAGATGAAATCAAGATGAACACATTCGGTGAATTAAGACTTTCTAAAAGTATCGCTGGAACATTTCATACGACGGATTCTATGCCTTCCAAAACGAAAAATTCCTTATTTACGCAACCCAAGACTAAACCAAAAATTTTTAAAGAATTTTAGTTGTGATTGATGAAAATGTCTCTGTTGCCTCCGGCCGGTACTCCTCTCATAGGCTGCGGATAATATATGAGCGGTGTTCAGAATTAGGTAAAAACGCCTCATACTTCACGGCGCGTGCTCACTTCGTTCCGCTGTCCTTTATTGGCAAGAGAAATCAGCGGAAAGTTGTCCGCCTCCGGCAATACGGGATTATGAATAAATTCAAAATCCCGTACAATCGCAGGCTCTACCCCCGCCCGCCCTAGGACTTCGCTTTCATGCAAAGTGCTGCATCAAAGCTCTCGAATCCATTCCCCCTTCGGGATTCTCTGTAAGGACCTTAATTTATTCCATCCAACCTATTTTAAAGTTGCATCGTTTCCAGGAAGTTGTATGATGCCCTCCGATTAATTGGCATATATTCCTATTTTCTAAAATCAATTCACGTTTTGAACAATAATCTGCGGCACTTTTAGAAGAAAATTAATGCCATGAAAAATTTTTCCAAGAGTATTCTCAATTATTTCGCTGCCTTTAATGAAACGCGATTCCGCTTCGGCAGCAAGCTTTCCTATGAATGGTCCAACGATTCCTTCACCCTGGATTTTTCCGTTTTTCCCGGTTTTCAAAAAAAGCTTCTTGAAGCCGTTGTTCTTGGAACGCCTTTTCGATTTGAAATCCATAAAGGCGAATATGCCGTCCAATTGGATTCTGACGAGTTCAAGAAGCTGCTTCTCTCGCGCTTTGAAACGGAGCTGAACGCGGCGTTTCTGAATGAGTTCATAAATGAATTTCGAGTACGGCTACAAGAAGCCAACCCGGAGATGGACCCTTCAGAATTTGAAGATAGAGCCATTGCCGAAGGATTGCGCGAGTACAACCTGATCTTTCGCAAGAAGGCCCTGGAGTCGCTGACTGGTTTGCAGGATGAGAAAATCAAAGCCCTGCAAAGGGAATATGCGATCCGGTATGTGCCGGTTTCCACCTTCAACCCGCAGAGAGAGGTCCAAAGGCTCTTTGATGAACTACAAAAGACAGCAGCCTTTTTTTCTGCAAGTACGAATTATCCTGCAGCAGCCAAGGCATTCATTGAAAGTCAGTCCTTTGATCTAGTCATCTTCGATCTTCATGCGTTGCTCCGGCGGTATCTTCAGTTCATCGGTTCTCAATCCCTGTACATTTTCTTTCATGAGATTGCCAGCAGGGGGCGGAAATATCCCCTTTATACCGTTGAAGTGAATATCCAGGACGGGCAACAGAACATTGTCGTTGAATCCCTGCGAAATGTGGTCATGCTGAACACGCCGGCAGTCAACAGTTTCGAATTTGACTCCATCCTCACGACGCCGAGAGCGGCAAAGCTTGAGGAAGCAGCCGGGGCGCTGAACGTCATCGAAAAGTTCCTGCAGACGAAATACGATGTGACGGAAAATTTCATTTTTTCCTCCTCCTTTCAACCCCTTACTCGGGAAGGATTGCCCGAAGTTTCTTTTCGAGTGGGACTCCAGGCGGTCAAGGAAGAAGACCGGAGAATTCTCGATTACACGGAACTCATTACCGGACTGGATGAGGGTGCAGGCCAAAAGTTCATAGGGCTGGTGGAGCGCTATGTAGACGGCAACGTCCAGAGCACGGCTGATGATGTGCAGAAAGCCTATACGGATTCATTTCCCCGCAAGTCAACGGAAAGACTGGCCTCATCGGTGCTCTCCATTCCGATGAACCTCAAC
Organism: Syntrophus sp. PtaB.Bin001; assembly: GCA_002067815.1. Classification (GTDB taxonomy): domain Bacteria; phylum Desulfobacterota; class Syntrophia; order Syntrophales; family Syntrophaceae; genus Syntrophus. The sequence continues at coordinate 3,305 of MVQR01000021.1, forward strand.
GAGGCGCAGAAAAAGATTCTGCTGGCGGTTCAGAATCCGAAAAATGAAATCATTGTTGTGGACGGGCCGCCAGGCACCGGCAAATCCTATGCGATTGCCGCAATTGTCTATCTTGCCAATTCACTGAACAAATCCGTCGTTATTACCTCCCATAAGAAGCAGGCCTTGGATGTGATCGATTCCATGCTTACGGAGCGATTCAAGAAGCTCCATCCTCGCTCCAAGCCTGCTGTCCTTCGCCTTGAAAAACCGGGAGGGCCGGCAACGCTCAACAGCATGGACAATACCCTTGCGAGCCAGGTGATTAATGGGGCGCGGAACCGGGCTTACGAGACAAACCGCGACGCCGTTGCCGCCGATCGGACGCGACTCTTTCAAGAAATCGATGAGAGCAATAAGCTTTTCTGGGAAACCCAGGAGCAGTATCAGGACAGAGTGCAAAAGGCCTTCGCCCTGGCCAAGGAAGAGGAAGACCTCTTTGGTGGAGGCGCATGCGCCGATCCTGTCCGGCTTCCCGCAGGAGCGTCTATCCAAATTAATCGTATCCGGAAAATGGCCGAAAATTTTCAAAATCATCCGTTATCCATCTCCCTGGATGCCTTTACCGCCCTCTTTGCCCGGCGCAACGAGCTGCCGGAAGTTCTGGAAAAATGTGACCGTTTGAACGCGATGAGCGCTTTAATCCCGGCAGCGGCCCTGGGCGGAATCTCATCCGCACCGGATGGCCTCGAATTTTTCGAGGAGATCGTCTCTCAACTGGCCGTCTGTCTGGAAAAGGATGTCCCCCTAGGGGAAATCGCACTCGATTCTCTTTCCCTTCAGCCCCCCCATGATTTTGGGGAATTGATGTTTCATGATCTTTTGTCTCTAAAAACGCCCGTGGTACGGATGGCCGAACTGGAAGGCAAACTGATGGGCCGTCTGCTGAAAGGCAAAGATATCAAGGCGCTTCGGCAGGACCTTGAAGGCCGTTACCAGGAAGCGCTTCAACAGGTGGATCAAAAGGGCAGTCAAGCTTTCCTGGAGAACCTTCAGGCAACCTTGGCCTATGTCGATTCCGTGGCTGAATGTTATCCAGGGCTTACAAAGGACTATATCCTTTCCGGCTTTCGCCGCTGCAGTTCCGATTCTCTGACTTCCCTTCTTGCAAAACTGCGGAGCCTCGAATTTCAGCCCGTCACTCAGGTTCTCGGTGATCTTCTGGAAATGCCTTTCTTCAGGGCGGGTCTCGGTCAAATCCAGGCAGCCATCTTCCAGCTAAAAAATCAGATTCAATACTCTGCGCTCCGCAAAGACATCGCCTTCTTTGCCGAGCTGGTCAATTCGGAGGCTTCTCATCTGGCAGGACTTTATTCCGCCTTGAAAAAGGTGCAGGGACTCCTGGACAAAACGGATTCGGAGGATCTTCCGGCACTCACCCTTTTGTTTCGCCATTACGCCCCTGTTCTGAGCACGCTCGGCATTGAACAGAGTTCCCTGGCAACGCTTGGGCAACTGCTGACCCCGGCCGATCGGTCCGAGCGCTTCTTCCGGTATCTCCAGCTTCACATGGAGCTTTCCGCCAAACCTTCTGCCGCCCCGCCGGCTCATCAATTGCTCGATGATTATTTCGGCAAAACGCAAAAGCTGGTCGAAAACGGCACGGACCTGCGATTCAGCGACCTCGTCAACCATGCGGCGGATGTGCAGCGCGTGCAGACCGCCATCGCTGCCGGGCGGCGCATTTCGCCGGAACAGGCCCAAGTGCTGCTTTCCCATCTCTCCTGCATCCTCTCGGAGCCGGGGCTGATCTCCCAGTATTTTCCCATGGAAGCGGACATGATCGACCTGCTGATCATCGATGAAGCTTCCCAGGTTTCCATTGCCGACTCCATCTCGCTGATGCTGCGGGCCAGGCAGACGCTCGTGTTCGGCGACGAGCTGCAATACGGCGCGGTGAGCGCTTACAATGTTTCGGAGCGCTACTCGGCGCAGTATTTCAAGGATATTCTCCGGGACTACGCCATCGACCGGAATCAGATCATCTCCGAGGAAGAAAAGGAACGGCTGGCCCGGGAAGCCTCCCGCGAATTGCCCGAGGACGAGCAGGAATCGACGCCCTTCATCCCCATCACGCCCGGCACGCGGGAATGGCTGAAGACCTTCAGCATCCGGACCTCGACCCTGGCCTTTGCCAAGGCGCTCAGCAACTATTCCGAATCCCTCAATGTCCACTTCCGGAGCTTTCCGGAGATCATCAGTTACTCCAGCGAATTCTTTTACAAGGAAAGCCAGATCGAACTGGTGCCCAACCGTATCCGGACGAAGCCCATCGGGGACGTCCTGCGCTTTCTGAAAGTCGAAACCCAGGGAAACTCGGGCCGCAGGGTCAATCTTGATGAAATCGAGGCGATCAAAAATGACATCGAGCAGGTGGTTGCCGCCGGCTACCGGGGGACCATCGGTGTGATTTGCTCCTTTCAGGACCAGAAGGACCGCATGGAGGAGATCTTCCGCAAGGAAATGAAGATTCATCCCGACCTGGTGCGGAATCATCGCTTCACGGTCTGGTTTGTGGGCGATGTACAGGGGGAGGAGCGGGATCTGATCTATTACTCCTTTGTAGAGGACAAAAAACTCAGCAACGGCAGCCTCCGGGACATTTACCCGGTCATCGGCGGGACCGCGGACAACATCCGCAAGCTCAAGATGCAGAGGCTCAACGTGGGATTCAGCCGCGCCAAAGATACGATGGTCTTTGTCCACAGCATGCCCCTGATCGACTACAGCGACACCCGCCTGGGCAATGCGCTGCTCCATTATGAAAAGATGCTCCATGCGGCCCATGATCAGTATGTCGAGGACGAAAACGTCTTCGAGTCCCCCGCGGAAAAGGAACTCTATAGCCTGATTCTGCAGACGAACTTCTTTCAGACCCATCGGGACTCCCTGCGTTTGATCGCTCAGTTTGAAATTGGCAAATATCTCCGGGAGGAATACGCCCGCAACCTCCCGAACTACCGCGTCGATTTCCTTCTGACCCAATCGCAGGGCGGCAAGGAGAAGTCGCTGATCATCGAATACGACGGCGTGGAGTTCCACACCCGGAACCCGGAAATCGTGACGCGCCATAATTTCGACCAGGAATATCTGGAGTACGATATCCAGCGGCAGCTGGAGCTGGAGAGTTACGGCTATTCCTTTTTGCGAATACACAAATATTCCCTGATTCCCACGCCGGAGCTGCCCACGCGAGTAGCCGTGCTGAACCATCTGCTGGAGGGGTGCTTCGCGGATCTGTAATCTTTTAAGGTATAAGACGAGGTGTAACGATGAACAGGCTTGACCTGTCCGAAAATGATCTTTTGATTCTGCAAAACTGCCTCAACAACGGGACGGAGCCCCCCGTTGAACTGGCAAAGAAACTCTTCCCCAGCCTTTACGCGACCTTCGATTTCAAGACGTTGAAGGATTCAAAAATTCCGGCCATCGAATATGCGGGCAAGCGTCCCGAGGCGGCCATCCTTAACGAAGCCTCGGCCTTCGGCGGCGGCTCGCCCCTGCAATTAGAGCGTTATTTCGAGGGCGGAAAGATCAGCAAGGGGATGAGCCAGTTGAAACTGTTCAAGGAAAGTCAGGAGCAGCCTGACAGCAACTGGTGCAACCTCATCGTTCAGGGTGACAACCTCCAATTTCTCAAGACCTGCTATCTCAATCAGGACCCGATCATCAAGGACAAGGTGAAGGGGAAGGTTAAGCTGATTTATATTGATCCACCGTTCGCAACGAGGAGTGACTTTGCAACTAAGGAAGGTGAAGATAGCTACAGCGATAAGATTGAGCGTGCCGAGTTTATTGAGAGTATTCGGGAACGCCTCATATATCTTCGGGATATATTGGCAGAAGATGGAAGCATTTACGTGCACCTTGATCAGAAGATGAGTCATTATGTAAAAATAATAATGGATGAGATTTTTGGGAAAGAAAATTTCAAGAATGAAATAGTATGGCAAAAACTTACTTCAGCAAAACCACAATCGAAAACATATCCAAACATCCATGATGTGATATTCTTTTATTCAAAGGGTTTTAACAATTCTTTTATTCCTCAATTTGTTCCCAAATCAGAATAGTTACTAAAAACCCATTATCGATATACAGACGAAGTAACTCAAAAACGATATTCATTGGCGGATTTTACTCAGCAGGGTCAAGGAGAAGCCAGAAAATTTGGGGATAAGGTGTTATCACCTCCCACTGGAAAACATTGGATTTGGTCACAAGAAAGAATAGATGAAGGTATAAAAGCAGGTTTAATTGTATTTTCTGACAGTGGATTGCCATACGTTAAACGTTTCTATGAAGACACAAAAGGAAATATTGCTGAAGATATTTGGTTAGACATTAACCCAGTCAATCCTATGGCAAAGGAAAGAACAAATTATCCAACTCAAAAACCAGAAGATCTTTTAGCGCGAATTATTAATGCCTCTTCGAATCCGAATGATCTTGTAATGGATGTATTTGCTGGGTCAGGCACCACGGCCGCTGTTGCGGAAAAGCTGGGCCGCCGCTGGATCGTCTGCGACTTCGGCAAGCATGCGGTTTACATGATGCAGAAGCGGATGTGCCTGATTTCGGAATCACAGAAGCTGGGCGATTCAGGGAAAAAGAAAGAGAAGTATGGTGAGGCTTCAAAGCCCTTCTGCGTCGTTTCCGTCGGCGCCTTTGATTTCCAGAAGATCATGAATCTCCGGAAAAACCGGGATGCCTACATCAGTTTCGTCATGGGCATCTTCGGACTGACGGAACGCGACGACCGCCTGGCGGAAAAGTACCGCATCAACAACGTCTGCGCCCTGAAGGACGGAAATCCCGTCGAAATCTATCCCGTCTGGGATGATGAATTTCTCCGGAATGTCCGCGTGGATGAGGACTACCTGGAGGGCATCCTTACCTCCAGTGGAGGCAGTCTCAAAGGCGACTACTACATCGTTGCCCCGGAAAGCTGCGTCCGGGTGGGGGAAACGCAACTGAAGAATTCCCGCGGCGAACGCGTCATCTTCAAGCCGCTCACTTTTCCTTACAAGGTGCTGGAAGAGGTGGCCCGCAACTTCTCCATCGAGGAACAGCCCAGCTCTCCGGAAAACATCAACAAGCTGGTTTCCTCCGTGGGCTTCTATTTCAACGAGTCCGTGGAGGTGGACCTTGAAAAGACGGCCAAGGGCTTGAAGATTCGCCGCTTTACGACGAGCATCCTCGACCGCAACGAAAAACGCTACGAGGGGCTCGACGGGCTGGCCATGCTGCTCATCGACTCCGACTACAATGAGGAGAAGGGCTTCACCGTGGATACGGTCATTTATCAGAAGGATTTTCAGAATCAGGAAGCGGCGGCGAAGGGTCTTTCGGATAAGGCGGCCGTCATCGCCATCGACAAACACGGCAACGAAAGCGGCGTCGTGAAACTCCGTTAGAACGGGATAAAGTCAAATGCCCAATAAGCTCTCTCTTTCCGAACACACCCTCGACATCAACCTGCGCAAGTGCGACGTGACGAGATTTGACTTCTCGGAGGTCGAGGACTATGTCCGCGCCCTTACGGGCGATCGCGACTACCAGTTTGACGCCGTCAAACAGATTCTCATTTACCTCTGGGGCGGCATTTACGATACCGTGACGGACCTGGCTCGGGAAAACTACCGGAAAAAAGAAGCCATCCGGCAGCGGTTTAACAGCGAGGATCATTTTCTCCGCCTTTTGCCGTTGCCGGACCGTCTTTCCGGCGTGTGTCACCTGGCCACGGGCACGGGAAAATCCTATGTGATGTTCGCCGTTGCTCATCTTTCGATCCTTCTGGGAAAGGTCCGCCGGGTGTTGGTTCTCGGTCCGCCCTCGACGGTAATCGAAGCGGGACTGCGGGAGAAATTCAACGACTGCCTTTACGGTGAGCGAAGCGCCGAGCTGAAACCCTACCTTCCTGAACGTCTCCGCTACAAGGTCATCCGGCTGGTTACGTGCAATGATGTCATTGAGGATGATTCCATCATCATCGAGAACATCAACGCCATCTATACAAAAGACCGCAATTCCATCGGTGACACCCTTTTCAGTCGGAATGACGAGGTGCTGGTGCTCAGCGACGAAGTTCACCATGCCTATTCCCATCTGACCTTTTCCGGCGAGGCCGTCGGCTATGATTTTGCCGCCGGACGCGAAGGCCGTGGCGATGAGCTGGCGGAGCGCCTGTGGATGAAATATATCCGGGAAGAACCGCTTATCAGGCGGCACATCGGATTCACCGGCACACCCTACAACGCCAACGAGTATTTCCCCGACGTGATCTGCAATTATTCCATCAAGGACGCCATCGACGAGAAGATCATCAAGCGGATCAACCCCATTCTCAAAACGGAAACGGATGAGGGAGACAACGAGCTGACCCGGACCCAGCGGTTCGAACAGATCATCGCCACCCACGCCGAAAACAAAAAGAAATACAGCTATCCCGGCAAAAACGGCAAACCGAGGGTCAAACCGATCACTATCTTCATCAATCCCACCCAGGCCGCCGCCCAGAGAAATTGCGACGAGTTTGTCAAAGTTCAGGCCGATGTCCTTCGAGAGAATGATCCTGCCTGCGCCGACCTGCCCCGCTCCGTTCTTGAACAGGCGGCGCGGGAAAAGGTGATCTGCGTGATCAGCAAACTGGGCGAGGCGGACTACAAGCAGAAACTGGAGCAGGTTGAGCAGGTTGATCCGGGGAAGATCGGCGGCAAGGTGGAGTTTATCTTTGCCGTGAACAAACTGTCTGAAGGCTGGGATGTGGATAATGTCTTTCAGATCGTTCCCGCCGAGGAAAGGGTCTTCAACTCAAAGCTGCTAATCTCCCAGGTGCTCGGCCGCGGTTTGCGGCTTCCCCGCAAGGTCAGCCTCGAAGAGGTGCGCCATAACTACCCGGTCGTAACCGTCACCAACCACGACCGCTTTGCCAAACACATTACCGAACTTCTGGATGAGGTAACACAGTGCGAACTGCGTTTGACTTCCCATGTGATTACAGATCAGAATTCAAAACGTTATGGTCATCATTTTAACCTCTTCAACCTGAAATATCTTCCGGCGATGCGGGTCGTCGAGAGAAAGCCGGAAGAAACCGATACCGCGCGCCGGGAACTCATTTTGACACCGTCCGGTGAACGGCTGAATGTCCGGGTTACCTATCTGAAGGGAACAAAGCGTTTCAAACTCTCCAAGGATTTTTTTACGGTTGACCAGATCGTTCTCGATGTGGAACGCCGATTCAAAAATACAGCATTTGAAAGCAGTCACTTCGACTTTGGCGACGGCATCGTCCTGGAGCAGGTACCGGGACGGACGGAAATCGAGCAGATCATCGCCCGGGCCATGGCAAGGGCGGGCATCGAAGGGGATCGGCTGTCCCTGGAGAACCGGCAGCAGATCGATCTCTTCTTCAATCAATTCCTGCCTAAAGGAAAGAAGAAGGTCATCCGGGAGCACATTGAAGGGGAAATTGAAGGAATCCGTACCACCGAAATGCAGCAAGCCAGCACAAGGGCCGGCAGCCTGGACCACGATACTTCCGTCTTTATTTCCGAGGATTACGAAAACGAACTGGACGAGCAGAATCTTTTTATTCTCAGGGAACTGACCAAGAGCAAGAAGCAGCTGTCTTTGGATGAGACCTGGCTGACCACTGCTGGATTCAATCCGGAGTACATCAGGCAACTGCTGCCCTTCAAGCATCTCTACGCGGTCAATCCCTCCCTCTTCCGTACACCGCAGGACCTGGTCATCCTTCATCACCAACCGGAGCAGCAATTTGTCTTTCGTTTGATTGAGGACTCACGGTATGTCAATGCGTGGATCAAGTCACCCGACCGCGATTTTTACAGCCTCGACTATGAATACTGGAAAGGCGGCAAGGACCGCGTCCGCAGGTCTTTTAATCCCGATTTCTTCATCCGGATTGTCATCCGTCAATGCCTGCTGCGCATTCCACAGGATGCGCCGGCTTTGGAACGATTGAGGAAGCTGGAAGATCAGGGAATTGAAGAAGTGATTCTTGTCGTTGAGATAAAAAGCGATGACAACCAGAGTTTGGAAACCCAGGCGAAGGATCAATACGCCCGAGATCACTTTAAAGCCCTGAATCAAAAACTACTGGAAGTGAATCCGGTTGATTTTACGGAAAACTTCAGACCGTCCCTCCATCAACAATACATCTTCTATGTTTTACGTCCCACTGATTACCCGCAATGGTTTGGTCACTTAAGAACAGGGACCTTTGTGTTTGATTTGGCTGATTCTGAAAATAACGAAGAATATAAATAAGCTTACATATAAAATATGGTCAATAACTGTGCTGAATTTACCGCTCATTTCAATATAAAAACCATATGTAATCTTTGTCACTTTTCTTTTAACTGAATAACTCTTATGCCCGGCACGGGCACAACGAAGGATGAAAATATTGCTGTTGTGATAAAGGAATGAGTCACAGTAATCCACTGACAAAAGAATTGATCAAAAACTTTTAATCAGGAGGAAGACCATGACTCAGCGAGAAGATAGCAAAATTATCGGGATTGTGCACCCCGTTTGTTGCGGACTGGATGTTCATAAGGAGAGCATATCGGCCTGTGTTATTTATGCAGGTAAGGACGGAGCCGATCAGTATGACATTAAGATCTTTGGTACCTTCACGGACGATTTGCTGCGCCTGCGATCATGGTTGCTAGATCATAGTTGCCCCGTTGTAGCGATGGAGAGTACGGGAATATATTGGCGACCGGAGCAAAATGTTTTGGAAGATGCGGTTCAGGTTGTTTTGGTCAATGCCCGTGACATCAAGAACGTTCCCGGCCGTAAGACGGATATTGGCGACAGCAAGTGGCTTGCCGGTTTGTTACGCCATGGTCTTTTGCGGAGCAGTTTCATTCCCACGAAGGAGGTTAGGGAATGGCGGGATTTGACGAGATTACGGAAGCAGTATGTCTATACGGCAGGGGATTACCGGAAACGCACGCACAAGCTTTTTGAGTCAGCCAATATCAAGATCGATTCAGTGGTATCGGATCTCTTCGGGGTAACAGGGCGCAATCTCATGAATTTACTTGTTTCTGATCAAACTGCGTTGTCGTTGGAGGATATTGTTCGATGCGTCCGGGGCAAACTCAAGGGGAAAGAGGCAGAATTGTATCGCTCCATCCAGGGATTTTTTTCGGATCACCACCGATTTATCTTAAAGCGGCTTCTGCATACAATCGCCCTGCTTGAGAAGGAAATATCGCTGCTTGACGCACAGATCGGTAATTTGATGCAGAATCAAAACGCGTTGCTGAGTCGAATGAAGCAGGCTGCGGGCATCGCCGATGTTTCCTCCCGTGAAGTTTTGGCTGAGCTTGGTCCCGATCTGAACGAGTTTCCCACAGGCGAGGCCTTGGTGTCATGGGCTGGTTTGTGCCCCGGCAACAATGAAAGCGCCGGAAAGCGAAAGAGCGGAAAAAGTCCCGTGAGGAAGCATCATCTGAAAACTGTCATGATCGAGGTGGCATGGGCGGCCGTCAAGAAGAAGGGGTCCTACTTCAAGGATAAATACTACCGACTCAAAGCCCGCCGTGGCGCCAAGAAAGCGATCGTTGCCATTGCCCACAGGATTTTGCTCGGGATTTATCACGTCATCAAGGATGGTGTCGAGTTCCGGGATCTCGGAGAGGATTACCTGACCCGGAGGAACAAATCTCTCAAACTGTTCCAGTTACGAAAACAGGCTCAATTCCTGGGCTTCAATCTCGTGCCGCAAACACCGTGAGAGCAAAAAACAAAAGGATAGAAGATCATACGTCGTTACATTCCCGAGGTCGATTACGAACTGAAGCCAAGAGCGCGTGAAATAACATGACCGGTCAGCTTGGCACAACGAATTGTCGGCTCCTTTATGGAGACCACGAATATAAAAATTACGTTCTAAGCTGATCATCACAATGGAATGAAATATTTTAAAAGGAAACAGCTAGTTGTGAATATTTTCATATAAAAAATAAATCTGGTGATGAATTATAGTGGGGAGAGGGTGGGTAGAGAATCGGCAGAAATAAAATAAGGACTTAACCACATATGGTTAAGTCCTTATTTTATTGGTGGGCCGTATGGGACTTGAACCCACGGCCAACGGATTAAAAATCCGCTGCTCTACCGACTGAGCTAACGGCCCGAAAAACTGATTTTACCGAAAGGAAAGCCCTATTAACAGCAAGAGACTTTTCTTGTCAAGCAGAAACTGCTAATCCAAAAAGGGATTCTTTAGAACAATTGTTTCTTCACGTCCTGCCCCAACCGAAACCAGGATAATTGGCACACCGGCTAAAGATTCCAGCCTATCGAGATAACGCCTGGCATTTGCCGGTAGGTCGTCAATCTGGCGTGCATTGCGGATGTCTTCCGTCCATCCGTCCATTTCTTCGTAAACAGGTTTGCACTCCTTCAAAATACGCGGGGTGGGGGGCACTGATTCAGGGTAAAGACGGTTTTCCGACTGGTATCCTACACAAATTTTCAATGTTTTCAGACCGGTCAGAACATCAAGCTTTGTAATGGCGAGGCCGGTAATTCCCGACACCCTAACGGCCTGTTTTACCAGGACCATGTCCAACCAACCGCAGCGACGCCGTCGTCCGGTAGTAGCACCGAATTCCTGACCGACCTGCTGAAGGCGATCCCCGATTTCATCATTGAGTTCAGTGAGAAAGGGCCCTTCA
>MVQR01000022.1 GCA_002067815.1 Syntrophus sp. PtaB.Bin001
AAGAACGACTTTTTTGAAACTTTGATTCTTATTCAGGAATAGATTCTCAAATATTTGCTTGATAGCCTGATATATACTTCGAACAACGGGAATTTTATCAAGCAGGGACTCGCCATAGTTAACTAACTTAGTTCCCACGTAACTCTGCGTGATTAGACCGCAGAAAAAGATTACAATCAAAGTAACCATAATCCCAAGTCCTGGGATGTAAATTCCTAAAACAGCACCGGGTTGATACCTTGTAGGGATAAATTCTAAGAGATTGTCCATCATTGTTACCAGAAAGGAAAAAATATATATCGTCAACCCCAGAGGTACGGTAACCGCCAGCCCCGTTAAAAAAATACTTCTAATTTTTTTTCCTAATGAAGTCCTCATATATCCTTCAACATACTCTTGAATATTTCCATTCGAATTTTTGAAATAGCAAGGAAAAACGAAATGAAATTAAACATTTTAGAAAAACAAAAAGGGCATGGCATTACTGCTCACTGCCCTATTTACATTTCTTTTTCACAAAACACAGTTTAATATATTAATTCAATTATACTAATGTAGTACACAATTAATATATCACTCAATGGAGCAACGGATATTCATCCTACTCTTTTTCTAAAATTTTCTATTATTATTTCTTTATACGATTATTCTGATCTACGAACACACATACAGGTTTCCATCCCTTAGCTTCGGTATCATCTGCAATCACGTAATTAGCGATGATGACGAGATCTCCTTTGGCAACTTTTCTCGCTGCGGCACCATTGAGACAAATTACCCCGGTGTCTCTTTCACCTGTAATCACATAAGTTGAAAATCGTTCTCCGTTGTTTACGTCATAAATAGAAACTTTTTCATAAGGCAAAAGTCCTGCCGCTTCCATTAAAGTTTCATCAATGGAAATACTGCCTTCATAATGAAGATCGGCATCTGTTACGGTCGCTCTGTGAATTTTGGATTTCAGCATCACCCTTTGCATGAATTCACCTTCCCCTCGGGACAGGAGTGCGTTCCTGCCCAATGTCTTAATTTCTTTATTAATTTATGTTCAGATCTTCTCCGAACACATAATTATCGATAAGTCTCGTAGAACCGATAAAAACGGCAAGTGCCAACACAGATTCTCCATCCAAAATTTTTACATCGTTCATTGTTTCGGTACTGCATATTTTTAAATAATCAATTCTAGCAAATGGAACATTCTCAATATATTTCTTAACAGATTCTAATATCCTTCCAGCATCTCGTTCGCCTTCTTCATATCGCTCTTTAGCCCTTTTTAGAGACCGGCTCAGGCATAAAGCCGATTCCCTCTCCTCTTGACTGAGATAAACATTTCGAGAGCTCATAGCCAATCCGTCTTTTTCTCTTGTCGTAGGCATACCGACAATTTCAAGATCCATGTTTAAATCGGCAACCATACGTTTTATTGTAACCAGTTGCTGAAAATCTTTTTTTCCGAAAATAGCAATATGAGGTTTTACCATGTGAAACAATTTGGCGCATACCGTGGCGACACCACGAAAATGACCCGGCCTGGACAATCCGCAGAGATTTTTTGTTACTTCTTCCACTGTGATATATGTCTGGTAATTTTTGGGATACATTTCTGCATTTGAGGGGAAAAATATGACATCAACGCCAACGCTCTCAGCCAATGATCTGTCTCTATCGAAATTTCGCGGATATTTTTCAAGATCTTCAGAGGGCCCAAACTGCGTTGGATTAACATATATGCTTACAATCAGGCTGTCTCCACTTTTTCTGCCTTCACGCATCAGATCAAGGTGGCCATCATGAAAGTAACCCATTGTCGGCACGAAAGAGATTTTTCTACCTGAATTTCTCAGGGATTCTGAATAATCCTGCATTTCTCTTACTGTTTTGATGATCTTTATCATCTATTCATCACCCACAAAAAAAGCCTCTCCGCTCTGGACGGGGAGGCCTTTATCCCTGATATAGCATCCTACTCCTGTGCCTTCCGTCTCAGTCCGTCAACGGATCCAAGCGGTTGAGATTTCCTATCAAACAGCCTCTTGCTTGTCAAGAATATTCTACAGATTTTCATTGAATTTTAAAGGCATTACTTATTTTTGCAAAATCCTGAATTGACAGTTCTTCTGCTCTTCTTTTCTCACTTATCCCTAGATCACCTAGTAGATTCTGAATTTTTTTGAGATCGTACCCATGCCAATCGGCACATTTCAAATTATTTAATAGAGTTTTTCGCCTTTGTGCAAAAGAAGTTCTAACAATTCTAGAAAATAATGTTTCATCCTTCACAGGAAAAAGCGGCTTATTGTTGATCAATATTTTTACAACGGCAGACATAACTTCCGGTTCCGGATAAAAGCTACTGGGTGACACAGTTATTTCACGCGATATACTTGTGTATAGCCCAAAGAGCACAGAAGGAATACCGTAAGCCTTTGTCCCTGGAACAGCACACAAGCGGTCAGCAACCTCCTTTTGCATCATAATAACGGCAGCAGAGACATTTTCTTTTGACTCTAGAATATGAAACAGAATTGGTGAAGAAATGTTGTAAGGAATATTTCCTATAACCTTGATTTTCTCTTTCGAACTTTCATGGGCTGCCAACGATAATTTATAATTAAGTATATTCTCTTGAACAACGACCACATTGCCATAATTGCTAAGATTTTCATTTAAAAGGCTGGTTAGTTTTTTATCAATTTCAACAGCATAGACATAAGCTGCCTTTTCTGCCGCTAATTCTGTCATCAGACCTAATCCCGAACCGATTTCTAAAACAGTCTCATTTCTTTTTATATCGGCAATCTCTATAATTTTTTTCATGACCGAAAAGTCTACCAGGAAGCATTGTCCTAGTCGCTTTATCGGTTTGATGCTATTTTCACGGATAATCTGCCTGACTGATTTCATGAGTTTTCTTTCTCAACGAACATATAATTCTGTATGTAAGGAAGTATGAAGGAACTGCAATAAAGGCCGCCAGCAAAACCCCGCCGATAAGCAAAGGAACAGCGACATCCCAGCCCAGTTGGAGGATGGATGTAAAAGAATAATCTTCAATTTTCAGTGCTGCTTCATTTTGCCCTGTTATTAATCTTCCAATCTGATACTCACTGAAATAAAATATGGGGATAGTTAGCGGATTGGAGATAATCAATGATCCAAGATATGCTGATGCCATGTTCTTTTTAAATAAAAAACCAAAGACTACAATCAGTGCCGTATGGAAAGGAATTGTTGGAGTCACTCCAATAAAAACGCCCATTGCCATACCCCAGGCCAGCGAGGCCGGATCGCCCTTGAGACTGATAAACTGCTGATAAAATTTCCTGAACCTGTTACGGAAAATCATCTTTCACTGAAATGAGTCAATTTTATCGAGAGGCCATCTCGATACTGCATTTATATTAAGTTCATCAATTTTGTCGTTGCTTAGTAGATTATCGCCGACGACTGCAATCATTGCCGCATTGTCCGTACATAGAACCGGAGGGGGTATAAACAGCTCCATTCCGCATTCCCTACATTTTACTGCAAAATGTTCCCTCAAGCGACTGTTGGAAGCAACACCGCCACAAACGACAATTTGCGAAACAGACTTCATTGTTGCGGCTCTTATTGTTTTCTCAACAAGTACATCAACAATGGCTTCCTGATAGCTTGCTGCCAGATGAGCAAGATCATTTCTATTTGTCGGCTTTCCTTGTTTTTTGATGTGTACCAAAAGAGAAGTTTTAAGTCCGCTGAAACTGAAATCGAGGCTTTCTCTCATTGCCCTGGGGAAATTCAGCAATTCTCTGTTGCCCTCTTTTGCAAGTTTATCTATGACCATGCCTCCAGGATATCCTATATCCAGCAGTTTTGCAGCTTTATCGAAAGCTTCACCTGCTGCATCATCCCTCGTCTGTCCCAAAAGCGCAAATACACCGAAATCTCTGACATAATATATGTTTGTATGTCCTCCCGATACCACAAGGGCAACAAAAGGAAAGCTCGGAGTTCTATCGTTCAGAAAGATCGCGGCAATATGTCCTTCGATATGATTAACCCCAGCAAGAGGAAGCTTTCGAGAAAAGGCCAAAGCCTTGGCAACGGAAAGTCCGACAAGCAGCGAGCCCACAAGACCCGGACCTCTTGTTACCGCTATTCCCTGGATTTCTGACAACTTCATTCCGGCGTCATCAAGCGCCTGTAAAATGACTGGAATGATCACTTCAATATGTTTACGTGATGCGATTTCCGGTACCACACCGCCATACTTCGAGTGTTCGGTAATCTGCGATGCAATTACATTGGACAGCAGTTCCTTTCCATCCCGAACAACTGCTGCCGCTGTTTCATCACAAGAAGACTCAATACCCAAGACAATCATTTTATGAATATTTCCTTTTACAAAAACTGGTTACGGTTATATAGAAAAGGCATATGTTTGTAAATAAACTTTTCTTTGACCCTATTCTTTAGAAAGATATAAGTCTTATGGAAATAAAAACGGATTTTTTAGTTCTAGGCAGTGGAATCGCTGGGCTAAGTTTTGCTATCAGGGCGGCTGAACTAGGTACGGTCGCCATCGCTACAAAAAAAGAAAAATCGGAGTCAAATACCAATTACGCACAAGGGGGCATTGCCGCCGTTCATGATCCCAGTGATCGATTTGAATACCACATCCGTGACACATTGCTTTGCGGAGCAGGTCTCTGTAAGGAAGATGTCGTTGATTTTGTTGTCCGGGAAGGGCCTGAACGGATTCAGGAACTTCTGGATTGGGGAGTCGAATTCACCAAGGCAAAACCTGGGTCTTCCTCGATTTACGATTTGGGTCGTGAGGGCGGCCATTCTATGCGCCGTGTTCTTCATGCCAAAGATCTTACGGGCAGCGAAATTGAACGTGCTTTGAATGAAAAGGCCAGTTCCAACCCCAATATACATGTTTATGAGAATCATCTGGCCGTCGATCTGATTATGTCGTCTGCCATAACCGGCGAAGCAAATGGACCTTCAAACCGATGCCTTGGCGCTTATGTGCTCGACATTAATCATAATCGGGTTCATACCTTTATCGCCAAATATATCATTTTGGCAACCGGCGGAGCGGGTAAGGTCTATCTGATCACAACCAATCCCGATATTGCAACGGCGGACGGTATAGCTATGGCCTACAGGGCTGGGGCTCTGATTTCTAATATGGAATTCATCCAGTTTCATCCCACCTGTCTTTATCATCCGGAAGCCAAATCATTTTTGATCAGTGAAGCAGTAAGAGGCGAAGGCGGCATTCTTAAGCTGAGAAGCGGCGAGACCTTCATGGAAAAGTACCATCCTATGAAAAGTCTCGCCCCGCGGGATGTGGTTGCCAAAGCCATTGACACCGAATTGAAAAAATCAGGCGAGGAATTTGTTCTTCTGGATATTTCTCATAAGGATAGAGAATTTATTCTTAATCGTTTCCCCAATATTTATCAAAAGTGTCTTGAATTTGGTATCGACATGACCAGTGAAGCCATTCCGGTCGTTCCGGCTGCACATTATCTTTGTGGTGGTGTTGTTGTTAATCACTATGGCGAAACCAACATCGAACGTCTTTTTGCTCTCGGCGAGGTTTCCTGTACTGGACTTCATGGAGCCAATCGGTTGGCCAGCAACTCTCTTCTAGAAGCGGTAGTATACGCCCACCGAGCATTTGTCAGGGTTTCTGAAATGTTTTCTCAAAGTAGAGAAGTATCCGTTACCATTCCCCCCTGGGGTCAGCAACAGGCTATTGAAAGTGATGAATCTGTGGTCGTTTCTCACAATTGGGACGAAATACGACGTTGTATGTGGAATTACGTAGGGATTGTACGTTCCGATAAGCGGCTTGAACGGGCCAAACGTCGTATCGATATGATAAACAGGGAAATTGACGAGTATTATCAGCAGTTCTTCATCACAAAAGATCTAATTGAACTGCGGAACATTGCAACCACGGCCTTACTGATAGTTCGCTGCGCCCAAATGCGAAAAGAAAGCAGGGGGTTGCATTATAACATCGATTATCCGGAAAAAGATGACGTAAACTGGCTTAAAGATACCACCATCTCCAGAGAAACCATTTAAAGGAGAATCCCAAACAATCCTTAATGTTAGAATCAATCAAAATCGGAACTTAATTATTGTTTTTCAAAAACTCTTTTAAAGATCAGATCAACATTCTTTAAGAAATTTTCAATTTTGAAAACACTCCTCAGTTCTTCTTCTGAAAGGCAATTTCTCACATCGGCATCCGCCATAAGCAACTGCTGAAATGATATTTCTTCTTGCCAAGCCCGCATGGCATTTCTCTGGACGATTGCATAACTTTGCTCACGGGTCATTCCCTTGTCAATAAGGCGTAGTAGAACCATTTGCGAAAAAATCACGCCATGAGTTTTGTTCAAATTGTTCATCATTTGCTCGGGATAGACAACCAATGAATCCACCAGGTTGGTGAAACGGCTCAACATGAAATCCATGAGAATCGTTGCATCGGGTCCTATAACTCTTTCTACTGAAGAATGACTGATGTCCCGCTCATGCCACAAAGGTATATCCTCAAAAGCCGCCAGTGCATAAGATCTCATAAGCCGTGCCAAACCAGAAAGATTTTCTGAAAGGACAGGATTCCTTTTATGAGGCATCGCTGACGATCCCTTCTGTCCAGGGGAAAAATACTCTTCCGCCTCCCTTACTTCAGTTCTCTGAAGCAAGCGAATCTCTTGTGAAAATTTGTCAATGGAAGATGCCAGAATCGCCAATGCGGAAAAAAATTCGGCATGCCGGTCGCGCTGGACTATTTGAGAAGATATCGGCGCGGGAGTTAATCCCAAATTGCGGCACACATAATTTTCCACTTCAGGATCGATAAAAGAGAAAGTCCCCACGGCTCCTGATATCTTACCCGTACTGACTGCTTCTCTGGCACGAATTAGACGAGAATGATTGCGTAACATTTCCTGATACCAAAGTGCCATTTTGAGACCGAAGGTTATTGGTTCCGCATGAATTCCGTGCGAACGACCTATCATTACCGTATCTTTGTACTGAAATGCCTTTTTTTTGAGAACAATCAAAAGTTGCTCCAAATCTTCAACCAAGATATCTGAGGCTTGTCTAAGCAAAACAGCAAAGGAAGTATCAAGAACGTCTGATGAGGTCATTCCCATGTGGATGAATCTGCCGTCTTCCCCGACCTTTTCCGTGACAGAGGTTAAAAAAGCTATAACATCATGCTTTGTTGTTTTCTCAATCTCATCTATTCTTTTAATATCAAAACCTGCCTTTTTCTTGATATTATCTAGAGAAGCAGCAGGGATAAGTCCGAGCCGCGACATTGCCTCACAGGCTAGAATTTCAATATCCAACCATGTCTGGTATCTGTTTTCGGGAGTCCATATGGAATTCATGCGATCTCTGGAATATCTTGGAATCAACTTTTTCTCCTTTGGTCTTTTTTTCTAAAATCAAACGTCGCTCTCATAAACTAAAAAACGACAAAAAGGAATTAAAAACTACCCATTATGGAATAAATATATTATAGGACGACCGTTCTTATTCAATGACAAAAGGTTCCGGCCACAGGAAACTTAATGTTTATATTTAAAAAAATTGTCGATCCTCTCTTTTCTCCCCTATTCCTTTGTCTGGCAATTTCATTCATTGGAATTTTTCTCCTATGGTTTACAAAACGCCAGAAGCTAGGTAAGCTACTCGTGTCCTTCGGCATCTTATTTCTTCTCATTTTCAGCTATAGCCCGGTTTCTAGTAGACTGATTTCACATCTAGAGTATCAATACCCACCACTATATACGGCACCTTCTTCCATAAAATGGATCGTAGTTCTCGGCGGAGGACATATATCAGATTCAAAAATTCCGATTTCCTCCCAGATATCAAGGGAATCACTGGTCAGGCTTACAGAGGCTATTAGACTTCATCGTGAAATTCCTCAAAGTAAGCTCGTTCTATGTGGCGGCAAATTGTTCGACAAGATTCCGGAAGCGCAAACAATGTATAATACTGCAATAATAATGAATATTTCTCCAAACAATATTATAACGGAGAATAAATCAAGGTATACTGAAGAACAAGCAAAGCTAGTCAAAGCTATAGTTAAAAAAAACCGATTTATTCTTGTAACGTCTGCTTTACATATGCCCCGTGCAATTACACTTTTCAAGAAGGCTGGCCTCTCGCCTGTTCCAGCCCCTGCAGGTTATATTACCAACAAAAAGCTGTACCTTTTACCGCGAGATTTTTATCCTTCTCCCGGTAACCTTGACAATGCCGAACGAGCACTTCATGAATACGTCGGGATAATTTGGGCCAAAATGAGCAAGTCTATTTGATATTTTCGATTATGGCAAATAGTGTATATATTTTAAGATATTATTCCTCTATTCTTCGATGGAAAAAAAACTTCTAAAAAAATTTATCAGACACATTATTGGATGGATTTTCATTTTTCTGGGAATCATAGGCTGTTTCCTGCCGATTCTCCAAGGTATTCTTTTCCTTTCTGTCGGCATGATCGTTCTTGCTCCAGAAGTCCCCTTTTTCCAAAATCAGCTTAACAAGCTCCGCAATCGCTATCCTAAGGTTTTCCATAAAGCGCGTCTAATCATTCGCCAATTCAGGAAAAGAACATGCGGACGCAGCTTGTAATTTGTTTATCCTGTTGCATTCAGGAGTTTTAGATGCTAGGAGCATTAAAAAATTAAATCCACGTTCAAAACGGGGGAGGATTAATTTATGAAAAAGGTTTTACAACTGATTCTTATAATATTCTTATCAGCCTTAGTATGCCCATTGGGAGCTAAAGAAAAATCCACTGTAGCCGTTCTGCCTTTTGCAGTCCATAGTGCGGACAACATCGACTACGTCAAACAGGGAATTTCAGATATGCTGACATCCAGGATTTCCGTAGAAGGCAAGATTTCTGTTGTAAGCAAGGATATTATTCAAGAGGCAACCAGAGAAAAATCCGCTAAGGAATTTACTGCTGAAGGGATTAATACTTTGGGAAAGAAATTAAATGCTGATTACGTCGTCTGGGGAAGCATTACCAAAATCGGAAACAGTTTGAGCATCGATGGGAAGTTAACTGATGTGGCAACCGGCAAATCGGCCGTTGGTATTTTTGCTCAAACTCAGGGACTTGATGAAGTCATCCCAAAAGTTAATGACTTTGCACACCGGATTGTACAGCAAATTACTGGAGCCGTGCCCTCTGAGTTTTCATCTCAATCAACAGGCACATCTTCCTCTCCACCGCCCTCGACAGTTATCGTTCCTGCAAAGCAACCACAGCGCACTCGTGAGTCAGAGATCATAAGCGGTATGAAAAGCAGTAAAAAAGGAACCTTCACATCTATTATCAATCCCGATTTTATTGAATCTGCAAAACCCGTGGACAGAAGGGGATTTTGGATGAGTCAGAAATTTCCAACGGCATTTAGAGGAATGTCCATTGGCGATGTTAATGGTGATAAATTACAGGAAGTCGTAGCTATTGATTTGAACAATGTTTACATTTATCAAAAGAAAGGCAATGAATTCAAGGAAATTCAAAAGATAAAAGGGAATGCCTACGACAGTTATCTTTCCGTTGACGTAGCGGACATTAACCAGAATGGAATTGCGGAAATTTTCGTCTCAAGCATCAATCGTAACACTCTCGACAGTTTCGTCATTGAATTTAAAGATGGAAAATATCAGACAATAGCAAAAGATTTAAGATTATTTTTGCGGGTCATTGAGCCTTCCGTTACTGCACCTCAATTGCTAGGTCAAAATCACGGTATTAATAATCCTTTCGATTCTCCCATTTATGAAGTTATCTGGGATGGCAATCAGTACAAACCAGCCAATAAAATGAAGATCCCCCAAGGTTTGTCAATTTTTGGCTTAACTATCGATGATCTGGGAATGGGAGGAAGTGATAAAATTATAGCATTGGATGATTATGATTATATTCGGATCTTTCAACAAACAGATAAACCCCTGACAAAACTTCTTGTTTTTGGTGGAAGTGATGAACAGATATACAAGAGTGAAGATGTCTTCGGCGGAAGTAATACTTATATAGAAGATCAGGTCAATCCTTACTCTGACGCAGAAAAGAAGAGAACCTATATCAATTTACGGATCCTCACTTATGATATCAACAAGGATGGGAAAAAAGAAATTATTCTTGTTAAGAATCTTTCCAGCGTTGGTCGAGTCTTTAAAAATGTGAAACTATTTACAGCCAGCGAAGTTTATAATCTCGAATGGGACGGCCTTGGACTTCTTGAAAATTGGAAAACCAGAAAAATAAACGGTTATGTTGCTGACTATCAATTCAAGGATATCGACAATGATGGTCAGAACGAAATCGTTATGGCCCTAGTTTTAACAATGGATGGATCACTTCGCGAGCGGAGTGTTTTTGTTGCTTATGAACTCACATCTCAGCAGTAAGATATTGACAAGAGAAAACAGGTAGTATATGAAGCTTTATTCAGTTGGTGTTGCAAGATGAGCTGAGGCTTTATAATTATATGGCGGTGTAGCTCAGGTGGTCAGAGCATACGGCTCATATCCGTAGTGTCCGGGGTCCGAATCCCTGCACCGCCACCAAAATAAAAAAACCCGGTCATGAACCGGGTTTTTTTATTTTCATATTCACGAAATTTTAAAACAGGCATTTATCACCAAGAATGAAATGAATTTTTCTATTACAGAAAATGTTAAAACAACTTCGATTCAGAAAGATGAATTTCATCGTCAAGTTGAAGATAAACTTCGCAATACCCCAATTGACTTTGCAGACAAACTCGCTTGCATAAAGCGAACGTGGAGTGAACAGAAAAAACATCTTGCCGCGGGAGTATTTCTTCTTCTGCAATATGGAAATCAATCTTCTGCTTCAAATAAAGAACCCGTCTTTCTGCTTATCAAAAGGTCGTCAACTGTATCGCAGTCAGGAGACATCAGTTGCCCTGGCGGCATGTTGAACCCTTTTGTCGACACCTTGATCAGTCTTGTAGGTTTCGTCCCTTTATTACCTCTTTTTAAAGCAGAGACTTTAAGTTACAGCCGCATGAGGGATAATCGTACATTTCGAACGATACTTCTTTTTCTAGCTAATGCGGCAAGGGAATCATGGGAAGAAATCGGCCTCAGTCCTTTTAATGTTTCATTTCTGGGAGCACTCCCCACCTATTCATTACAGATATTCAGAAGAACAATATTTCCTGTTGTCGGATTCATAAACCATCCTTGGCAATACAAACCCAATTCAGAAGTCGATAAAATTTTAGAAATACCTGTAAACGCCTTCTTCGATCCGGAAAATTACGGCCGTTTCTATATAGAATCCAGGAATTCAGAATCGATTAAGGATTATTCTTCATCTTATTTTCCTTGTTTAATTTTCAAGCATGACGGTGAGGAAGAAATTCTTTGGGGAGCAACTTTCAATATTATTACAAATTTCTTAAGTATCGTCTTTGAACGTTCCCTTCCCCTTCTTAATGATAAAGCAAGAACCGTAAGCAAAATATGCCCGGCTAATTATCTTAAAGGGAGTTCCAGATAAATCTGATTCAGACATCTTATGATCAATCTCTGTATTTTTATCTTTCGAGGGCTTAATGAAGGAATCAACAAGATTATTTAAAGCCTTTGTCTTTGACTTTGACGGCACCCTCGCTGAATTGAATCTCGATTTCAACTTTATGAGAAACAGTATTATCGCTCTTTCCGGGCAGTATGGAATTCGTAGTGAAGGTTTGCATGATTTTCTAATCCTCGAACTTATAGATATTGTCCGTGACTTAATTTCCAAAAACGATCCAGCAAAGGCAGTGCGTTTTTTCAATGAAGCTCATCACCTGATAAAGGAAATCGAAATGGAAGCCGCTAATCAGGGCGCTTTGCTGGAGGGCACCTTATTACTTCTGACGACATTAAAAAATAAAGGTATTCCCGTTGGCATTATTAGCCGCAACTGCCATTCCGCCTTGGTGAGAGTATTCCCTAATATTGCCGACTATTGCTCGGTTGTCCTCAGTCGAGATAAAACAATTCATGTTAAACCGCACTCTGGTCACCTTGTTCAAGCACTCCGCTGTTTGGACACCTCTCCGGCGAAAGCAGTTATGGTCGGTGATCATCCTTTGGACATCCATCTCGGCCGACAAGTAGGGACTTATACAATAGGAGTTCTTACCGGATACACACAAGCTGATTCCTTGTTTGCTTCCGGTGCCGACCTTGTACTCAACCGCGCCTTTG
The DNA here is from genome assembly GCA_002067815.1 of Syntrophus sp. PtaB.Bin001. Taxonomy (GTDB): domain Bacteria; phylum Desulfobacterota; class Syntrophia; order Syntrophales; family Syntrophaceae; genus Syntrophus. Next base: position 12,292 of record MVQR01000022.1, read on the forward strand.
AAATTCTTGAAATTCTATTTTGACTTAGTACGATCCATTTTTAGTCAATTGCAGCATCAACTTTCTTATTCCACTTTCATCATTTTCTTCTCTTGACAGTAAAAAGAATTCCCACGTAAAAGCACATTTAATTTTTTTATAAAATTTTTCTTTGGAGCTAAAAATAATGAATCCTGCAATATTTCGGGAATACGATATACGCGGAGTCGTCGATGAAGATTTGAATATTGATTTTGCCTATCGCCTGGGACAGGCGATAGGTACCTATTCACTCAGCCGTGGCATATGCAATCTGACAACAGGAAGGGATTGCCGGCTTAGTTCTGAGTCCTATCATGCTGCTATTAATCAGGGACTTCTTGCAACCGGAATTAATGTCATCGATATTGGCCTATGTGCCACGCCAATGCTATATTTTTCCATCCGCCAGTTTAAGGCAGACGGTGGAATCATGATTACTGGAAGTCACAATCCTCCTGAATTCAATGGTTTCAAGATATGCTTGGGATTCGATACCATTTATGGAGAGGAAATCCAGAATCTGAAAAGAGTTATTACAGTTGGAAATTATGAAAAAGGAAAAGGTCGTTATCTCAAGCAATCTATATCAAAGGAATACGCAGACTTTCTCTGCAACCAATTTACCCTGAAAGAAGGCATTAATGTAGTACTCGATGGCGGAAACGGTGTCGGGGGATATTTTGCCGCACCCATCTTAAGAAAATTGGGATGTAGAGTTACGGAAATTTTTTGTGAACCTGATGGACATTTTCCCAACCATTTTCCTGATCCGACAGTACCAGAAAATTTATCGTCATTAATTGCGAATGTGAAAGAATCGAATGCCGATATTGGCCTCGCTTACGACGGTGATGCCGATCGCCTCGGAATTGTAGCTAATGACGGCAGGATTCTCTGGGGGGATGAACTTCTCCTTATTTTTTCCCGGGCCATTCTAGAGAAAAATCCTGGAGCGGCCATCATAGGGGAAGTGAAATGCTCGCAGAAATTATATGATGACATTTATGCTCATGGCGGAAAAGCGATTATGTGGAAAGCTGGTCACTCCCTGATTAAGGGTAAAATGAAAGAAACTAACGCACTTCTTGCTGGGGAAATGAGTGGCCATCTTTTTTTTGCTGACCGATATTTCGGATATGATGACGCCATATATGCTTCCCTTAGGATTCTTGAAATTATGTCAGAAACAGGTAAAACTGTAACCGATTTGATTGCTGATGTGCCAGTCACCTTCACAACGCCGGAAATTCGAATTGATTGCCCCGACGATGTCAAGTTCCGCATAGTGGATCAAGTTAGGGATCATTTCAAATCAATGTATCCAATTATAGATATTGACGGGGTCCGTATTCCCTTTAACGACGGCTGGGGCTTGATTCGGTGTTCGAATACACAACCGGTACTTGTTCTGCGTTTTGAAGCCTCGACTCAGTCAAGATTGGATGCCATCCGTTCCACTATAGAGGAGATCGTTTACAGTAAACTTCGTGGATGCTGAAATACTACTCCAATAAGCTTTCTATATTAATTCAACAGTTTGATGTATTTGAGCACTAAAATTTACATATCATAACACTGCCGTCCAAATTAGGTGAGATGTCGGATTTCGAGGTTTGAAATCATTACCAATTTGGACGCCTTTTTGCCG
>MVQR01000023.1 GCA_002067815.1 Syntrophus sp. PtaB.Bin001
ACAAAATTCTGAATGAGCTCAAAGTCTGCACCGATCAGAAAAACCTCCTGGAAAAAACGGCAGCCGCGCTTGAAACACAAGCGGCGCTTCTCAACCGCATACGCGATCTCGAAGAAGAGCGGAAACGGCTTGAAGACGGTCAGCCTTGTCCTCTTTGCGGTGCGGTAGAACACCCTTACGCGAAGGGGAATATCCCCGTTCTGAACGATACGGAAGCGGAACTGAGAAAAACCAGGAATACATTAAAAATGACAGCGGATGCACTTATCGGCCTCGAGTCCGGCCATGCGCGAACGACAACCGAAATACGGCTCACAGAAAACGACCTTGCTGAAAAGGAAAAAGAGCTGGCCACAAGCGAAAAACAATGCACCGAACTGCTGTTGAAGCTGGGGATGGAAGTTCCTGAACCGGAACGGGCCGAAAAGATTGCGAAAGAGCTTGCCGATGTGCGGATGAAACTTGCCGAAACCGTTAAAATTGTAGCTTCGACTGAAAAGAAGGAAAAACAGGAAAAGTCTTTGCAGACCGCCATGGAGAAAGTCCGAAGGGCTTTTGATCACGCGGATAATGCCTTGCAGGATGCCCGGCACAACCTGGAAAAGACCGTTCTCGATCAGGAGCGTTTGGACAAGGAGTGTGACATTCTGGAGGAAGAGGTGAAAAAGGCCCGGGCCGCCGCCCTTGCGGACGTGGAACCTTTCGGGTTCAAGGAGCTTCCCTCGGAAAATCTCGACATCCTGTTAAACGACCTAAAAAGACACAAAGATCTCTGGCTGATAAAGGTGGCGGAAAAAACCGGTCAGGAGAAGAAGATCGATGAGCTGAAAGCCGGAGTTGAAAAACATGAGGCACTCCGGTGCAGCCTGGATGAAGACCTGGCGGCCCTACGCAAAGACCTTGACCAGTTGAAAAGAGATCAAGCATCCCTGATCGACTTTCGGCGGACCCTGTTCGGAGAAAAGAATGCCGATGAAGAGGAAAAACGATTGACGGAAGAAATCGACAAAGCAGGCAAGGTGTTCGAAAAGGCACGGGAAGACCATGGAAAAATTGAAAGGGAAATCAGCGCCCTGAAGGAAAGGATCGCATCTTTGCAAGCCGGAACGGACCGGCGCGCAGAAGAACTGATGCAGGCGGAACGTCACTGGGAGCAACGTATTCAAGAAGCGGTGTTTACGGACGAGGCAGACTTCCTGTCATCGCGCCTGAGTGAAGAGGAGCGGAAACGGCTGGGTGAAAAGGAGCAAGCCCTGCTCAAGGAGAAAACGGAACTTGACGCTCGCCGGAAGGACAGGTTGGAAAACCTCGCTACGGAACGGAAAAGGACGCCGACAGATCAATCCGCCGAGGTGTTGAAGGAGCTTATCAGAACCGGAGAGACCGAGTTGAAACAATTGAGGCTGGATATAGGCGGCATGGTCAAAAGCCTCTCAGACAATGAAAACAGGAGAAAGAATCAGCAGGAACGGCTCAAGAATATTGATCTTCAAAAAAGGGAATGCGCCCGCTGGGATGATCTGCATCAACTCATCGGTTCCGCCGACGGCAAGAAATTCCGGAATTTTGCCCAGGGACTTACTTTTGAGATGATGATCGTCTATGCCAACAGCCGGCTTAGGGAGATGACGGATCGTTATCTCCTCATCCATAATGAAGCGCAGCCACTTGAACTCAACATCATCGACAATTACCAGGCCGGAGAGATCCGTTCCACGAAGAATCTCTCCGGCGGTGAAAGTTTTATAGTAAGTCTTGCCTTGGCCCTCGGCCTTTCTCAGATGGCCAGCCGGAACGTCCGGGTTGACTCGCTCTTTCTCGATGAGGGATTTGGCACCCTCGACGAAGACGCTTTGGAAACAGCCCTGGAGACCCTGGCGGGTCTGCGCCAGGACGGCAAGCTGATCGGCGTAATCTCCCACGTTGCGGCGTTGAAGGAACGCATCGGCACCCAGATACAGGTCACTCCTGGAACAGGCGGCCGCAGTACCCTGTCCGGTCCCGGATGCCGAAGAATTTAAAAGAACCTTTTGCCGCGTTATCTTCTATCCGGCCTATCGAATCCACCTCTTTCACGATGACCTTTTGGCTGGGCCGGGGAAGAATGTTGCGGCTGCCGATGTCTTAGCTCCTTAACACCCCAGGAGTGTTGTTTCTCCCAGTATTTATTCCTCTCCCAGCTCTTCCAATTATTTTGCAGCTGGTTTTGGGGTATTCGCTGGTAGTTCCAATGATATCCTTTCCAACGGTGGTCTCTATAGTCGTTCCTCCAGTTGGAGGGAATTTTTGAATAAAAGGCTGGAACCCCCTTATAGTATCCCCAGCCGGAATCATAGTGCCGGGACCGATACCAGCGTCCGTCCCACGAACGCCACCACCAGCCGTTGTAAAAGAAAATTTCTTCACGAACATCAGGAAAAGTGTAAACATAAGTCTCAGGAATCACCACTGCCGACGGCGGCGCTGAGAATACAATGGGCGGAGGAAGCGGGATACTGACATGGACATCCACTTTTGCCATAGCTGACATTGGAACAACCATCGCCAACGTCCAAAGTATTGTTCCAACAACAAATTTTTTCATTTTCTGTCTCCTTCATTGATGAATTTTTTAAATTTTTCATGCTCTTACAATTCACTTCTGCAATGCTTTTTCAAATATAAGTCGTTTATTTGGATATTTCCTAACGAATGTTGAAGTTGATGCTCGGAAACAAGTGACTGACCCCGGGCAACGGCACAAGGGGAAGGGAAATCATCGCCCCTGATTCATGAGAAGGCACTCTATGATGCCGATCGTAATTATGCCGATCATAATGAGGCCGTCCCTGATCATGTCCACGGTAGTTGTCATGCCAACTGCGGGAATATTCCCCATGCCTGTCGTTACGTCCACGATCGCCCCAATCCGGGCCGAAAGCAAAAGCGGAAGTTGTCAAACCCGTTACCATAAAAGCAGCTATCAATATTGTCGCTATCTTTTTCATAATCATGATCTCCTTTTTTATTCCGTTTTTTACCTTCTATTGGGCATTTCCTGTGCCAGGCGGCAAGCAAACGGTATAACATACTGAAATCATTAAAATATAATCGTATAAACCGACTTATATGTGCTTGCCTCTCCGTCCAAGAGGCGGCATAGTGATCAGTAAGTACTCATAATCAAATATCCAAATGGATAAAATATATCCGCTTGGCAATTTTCCGAGAAAAAAGCTGTTTTTGGTGAAGGGAAAAACAATAACGATATTTTTTAAAAAAGCCGGAAAATATTCTGCTTTCTGTTTTTCTTTTCCATTGCTTTTCCCCGGGCAGGCTGTGTATAAAGCAACATACATCTCCGCAATCCCTAAGGAGGGCAATCAAATGATCGGCAAATCAATGCCCAGGTATGGCCTTTTATTTATCTTGCTCGTTTTCTTCGGCTGTGCATCGACAAAAGCGGATACCCGTGGTCAGACGGACATCAAGCAGCTTCAGGAAACACAGATTTCCTTGAATGAAAAGATTACCGCTCTGCAACAGGAACATCAGGAACTTCAGAAAAGGATGGTTGGTGTTCAGTCCGAACTTCATGCCATGGCTGAAGAGCTATCCGATTTAAAGGGATATACGAAAACTTCCAAAGGCACGGCTTCATCGCGGGAAGCATCGTCCTCCGCCTTGCTTGAAAAAGAACTGCCCCCTCCTGATAGCACCACGGGGAAACAATCGACAAAAGAGTCCGCGCCAACAGGAAAAACAAAGACAGCGACAGCAACCAGCAGCGAAAAAACGAAGCCCGATCAGATTTCGCGGAAATCTTTAAGGATTAAAGTCTTGAGCGGCAATGGCGATCGTTCTTCCGCCAAGCAGATGTCCCAGAAATTGAAGCAGCTCGGATATCCCGTTGAACTGATAGACATGGCGCCCCGTTCCAATTTCTCTGAAGTCGTTATCTATTACTTATCTTCCAATAAAAAAGACGCTGAAAAACTGGCTGTCGAATTGGGAAAACCCGCCATCGTCAAACCGCTCTCATGGTCGTCCTCTTTCAATCTGATCATTGTAACGGGAAAGGACTAAATATCTAATAACAGCAGATAAGTTGAGATTTTGAAAACCGGGAAATCATCGCAAATTACAGGAAGGGCAAATAGATAAAATCAAGAGGAAGCATTATGCCGGGTGTCTTTGAAATAAAAGTGGAAGAGCACTTCTCGGCCGCTCACGCTTTGCGGAACTACCCGGGAAATTGCGAACACCTGCACGGTCATAACTGGACCGTTGAAGTGACCGTCCAGTGCACGGAGTTGAACGAGATCGGGATCGGAGTTGATTTCAGGGATGTCAAACAGTCCGTCAGAGAGGCGCTGCAGCACCTGGACCATATCAACCTGAACGAACTGGCGCCTTTCGATGACATCAACCCCTCGTCGGAAAACATCGCCTATTATCTTTACCAGAAACTTAGTCGGAAGCTGAACAGGGAAAACATAAGAGTCTCGCAGGTTCGGGTCTCTGAAACACCTACCAGCAGCGCTTCCTACCGGGAGTTATGACGTGTCGTTGAAGGTCAACGAGATCTTTTACAGCATTCAGGGAGAATCTTCCTTTATCGGTCTGCCCTGTGTCCTGGTTCGTCTGACCGGCTGCAACCTTCGCTGCTCTTACTGCGACACCCGTTACGCCTATGATGAAGGAAATTTCCGGGAAATCCCGGACATCCTCGACAGCGTTTCGTCTTTCCGTCCGCATCTGGTGGAAATCACCGGAGGGGAGCCCCTGCTTCAGGAAGAAACTCCCTTTTTGATTCGCCAATTACTGGACAAGGGATATGAAGTTCTGCTGGAGACCAATGGAACCCGGCCCATTAGTACGGTAGACAGGCGCTGTGTGCGCATTGTTGACATCAAGTGCCCCTCCAGCGGAGAAAGCCATAACAACGATTACGGCATTCTGGATGATCTTACTGACCGGGATGAAGTCAAATTTGTCATCGGTGAACGGGCGGATTATGACTTTGCGAGGGATATTCTTGCTTCCGAAAAACCGGCAAGAAGGATTTCAAGACCGCCGATTTTCTCCCCGGCAGTTCCGCGCTTGGATCCTAAAACGCTGGCCGGATGGATACTCGACGATCGCCTTTATGTCCGTCTCCAGATTCAGCTTCATAAAACCCTCTGGGGAAGCGACGCAAGAGGAGTCTGAGTATTTTTAATATCAGAGGCAAATCAAATGACTGATCAGAAAAAGGCCGTCATCCTGCTCAGCGGCGGACTTGATTCCGCAACAACCATGGCAATTGCCAAGGCTGAGGGCTATGAATTGTATGCCCTTACTTTCCAATACGGACAGCGTCATGCCGTCGAGCTGGAGGCTGCCCGTCGCCTCGCCGCCGCAATGGGGGCGAAGGAACATCTGGTCATTTCCATTGATTTAAGGATCATCGGCGGTTCGGCTTTGACGGGACCTATCGAAGTTCCCAAAACAACTCACCCCGAGGAAGAAATGTCGGCGGAAATTCCCGTAACTTACGTCCCGGCCAGAAATACGATCTTCCTTTCCTATGCCCTGGCATGGGCCGAGGTTTTGCAGATATCGGAAATTTTTATCGGGGTAAATGCAGTGGATTACAGCGGATATCCGGACTGCCGCCCGGAATATATCGCCGCATTCGAGAAGATGGCCAATCTTGCCACCAAGGCAGGCACTGAAGGCAAAATGCACATGAAGATCCGCACCCCGCTGATTCTGCTTTCCAAAGCGGACATCATCAGAAAAGGCATAGCCTTGGGAGTTGACTACGGGATGACCCATACCTGCTATGATCCTCTGCCGAACGGCACAGCCTGCGGCCAATGTGACAGCTGCCGCCTCCGCCTTAAGGGATTTCGTGAAGCCGGTTATGAGGATCCGGCCCTATCCGGACATCAGCCTCCCCTTAAATAATCCCCTTTTGAATTATCCCTTTGAGTGCAACTCGGCGTAAGTCTTCGCCTGCCAGGGTTTTGTTTTCCAGCGCTGGTGCATCCATAGCCATTGCTCTGGATACTGCCGGATTTTATCTTCCAGAATTTGCTGGTATCGCTGGGTATTGACCTGCAAATCGACCTCTGGATTTTCAGTCTGAATAAACTCAACTTCTTCTCCGAGGATCATAAGGTATCGCCCATCTGGTTTTCGTACCAAAAAGCCGGGAATAACCGGTGCCCCCGTTTCCAGAGACAGGTGGGCAAGACCGTCAGTGGAACAGGCTGGCCGGCCGAAAAATTTCACGAACACCCCTTCTCGCCAATCCACATTCTGATCGATAAGAAGCCCTACGATACTGTTTCTTCGAAGGTGACGGTTCATCGCCAACATGGCCTTTTGCTTCTGAACCAGGATATTGCCTTTCGATGTTCTTACCGATTTAACAAACTCGTCAAGCAGCGGATTGTCGAGCGACCGGTATATGACCATCATGGGTTTCAGCATTAGCGACACGGCAATAGCCGAAAGTTCCCAGTTCCCGAAATGTCCTCCAAACATGAGAACCCCCTTGCCTTTTTCCAGAGCGTGCAAATAATGGTCATAACCTTCGATCTCCACGATCTGCTCGATGCGTTCCTTGGTCATGGTTGGAAGGTCAAAGAATTCGGCGGCCACAAGCCCCAGATTACGGTAGGACCCTTTGGCAATACGGATAATTTCGGAAATATCCTTTTCAGGAAAGGCGCTTTTAAGATTATGCAGAGCAATCAGCCGCTGCCGGGGGACAAGATGATAAAAAAGCATTGCCAGTCCCGTAAACAGAAATCTACGGGCAGTAGTCGGCAGAAAACCGAGGAGAGCTAAGATGATCTTTACTGAACTATGCCCGCTCATGGCATCCTTCATCGGCTTCCGGAACCGGCTGGGAAACAGCCGGTGGAAAGGTCCTTGTCTTTCAACATCTTAATTATCAACTGCTCAAAGGGTTCCCGGGGTTTGATATTCATTTCTATGCGAAGGGAATAAAAGGACAGAGTCCGGCCGCCTAGAGGCATCAGTTTTGTCTCATCCTTTTCCGTGGTGACGATAATTTCCGCATGCGCTTTTTTCGCGGCCCGCTCAATGGACTCCATGTCTGACGAAGTATAGCTGTGATGATCGGGATAGGTCAGAAATACTCCGATTTCCGCCCCCAGGGATTCCAATGTACGGCGAAATTGTTCCGGAGCCCCGATCCCGGCGAAGGCACAGATTCGCTTTCCCGCCAGATAGCGGGGGGCTGTTTCACCCCTGTTATCCCAGGAAACCAGGCCGCAAGGTTGATGAATTCCTCTGAATACAGGAATATTGAACTGCGGAAACTTCCATGAATCTTCCGTTTCTTTTTTAATGCCGACCGTATCTACAGAACGGCTTCCCTGCACTCTCCCCGTCCGTATCAGGATGTCCGCACGCTGCAAGGCTCTCGCTGCCGGCTCCCGCAAGGGACCTCGAGGCAGGAGGTAGCCGTTGCCCCATGGCCTGTTGATATCCAGCAACACAATATTGATATCCCTGTACAAACGGCGGTGTTGAAAGCCGTCATCCAGGATAAGTACATCAGCACCCAGGCTTGTCACCGCTTTTTTCCCCGTAAGATAACGATCCGGGCCGGTAATTACTGAAACCCCGGGAAGGCTTTCGGCGATTAGCACCGGTTCGTCGCCTCCTACCAGGGGACTTAACAGAATTGACTTTCCATCGCTGACTACATTGACCGGAGAGGTCCCTTTACCTTTGTACCCCCGACTCAGTACCGCCGGGCGATACCCATAATCCTTCAGCATCCGGGCAAGCAGAATCACCATGGGAGTTTTTCCCGTACCTCCCACGGTAACGTTGCCTACGCTGATCACTTTGCAGGGCAGTTTAACGGATCGGTAAAGATTTTTATCATAGAAATTGTTTCGCAGAACAACACCGAAACGGTAAAGATATGAGAAGATCTCAAGTAATAACGCAAAAGGGCTTCCGTCTTTATTAGGCTCGGACTTTTCCCAGAGATGACGGCACCTTTCGCTAACATCCATGAAAATAACCTGCCTTCAGGATTTATTTCTCCCTGACCCCTTCTTCAACTTTATCATCTTTAAACTGCAACTGATGAAGTTTGTAATATTCGCCTTTTCCAGCCAGCAATGTTTCATGAGAACCCTCTTCCACAATTTCGCCCTTTACCAGTACGACGATCCGGTCGGCATTGCGGATCGTGGAAAGGCGATGGGCGATTACAAAGGTCGTTCTCCCCTTCATCAGGCGTTCCAATGCTTCCTGCACCTCCCTTTCAGCCTCGGTATCCAGAGCAGAGGTCGCTTCATCTAGGATCAGGATGGGGGCATTCTTCAGCAGGGCACGGGCAATTGAGATCCGCTGCCTTTCCCCGCCGGAAAGCTTCGTTCCCAGTTCTCCGATGACGGTTTCATAACCTTCGGGTAGATTTACGATAAAATCATGGGCATTGGCAGCTCTGGCCGCTGCAATGATGTCTTCCTCCGAACAATCATGACTGCCGTAAGCAATATTGTTCCTTACCGTATCGTTGAAAAGGATTGTCTGCTGAGTAACGATCCCGATCTGGCTGCGAAGCGACAGCAGAGTGACATCGCGGATATCATGGCCGTCGATGAGGATCTGTCCCGATGTCACATCGTAAAAGCGCGGTATCAGATTGACCAGTGTCGTCTTTCCGCCGCCGCTCATCCCGACAAAAGCGATGACTTCTCCAGCGGAAACAGTCAGGTTGATATTCCGGAGAATCGGAGTTTCATCGTAAGAGAAGGAAACATTCTTAAACTCGATTTTGTCTTGAATATTAACCAATTCAACGGCATCACTTCGGTCGACAATTTCGGGATCGAGATCGATAATTTCGAATACCCGCTGGGCGCCGGCAATTCCTTTTTGTATGGTGTTATTGATATTCGTCAGATGCTTGATCGGCTGATAAAGCATGATCACCGCCGTAAGAAAGGAAAAAAAGGTTCCCGGCGTGGAATGCCCCTGGATTACCCGGTAGCCTCCGTATAATACGACCGACGCGATACCGAGCCCCCCGAGAAACTCCATGAAAGGGCTGGACATAGCACTTATTGAAACAGTCTTCTGGGCCAGGCGCATCAATTTCTCATTCACCTTGGCAAAGCGCTGATTCTCACGGGTTTCCATGCAGAAAGCTTTGACAATGCGTGCACCGGATATGGTTTCCTGAAGAATAGTGTTCAGATTTCCCATGGTTTCCTGGTTTCGTGTTGCCACCTTCCTCATTTTCCGCCCGAATTTGGCTATCGGATAGACGGTAAGGGGGAAAACCAGCATGGCAATAATCGCCAGTTGCCAATCCCTGTAGAAAATTACGCCCACGAGAAAAATCAGGGTAAAAGGCTCTTTAATGAGGTTCGTCACCGCATCGGAAACAGCTCCCTGAATGGAGTGCACATCATTCGTTATTCGCGACATGAGCACACCGGTGGAATTTCTTGAAAAAAACGCCAGAGACTGCTTCTGCATCTGTTCATACAACCGGTATCGCAGGTCGGCGATGACTCGCTGACCGATAAAGCTCATCAAAATTACCTGTGCATAACTGCAAACGCCTTTCGCCAGAAAAATCAGAATGACTGCCAGAGGGAGCAACTTGAGCATTGTCATGTTCTTTGCGACGAAAATGTCGTCCATGACATTTTTGACAAGGTAGGCAAGAGACGATTGCAGACCGCCCACGAGCAGTCCACAGAAAACCGAGATAATAAACAACGTTGTATGGGGTTTTGCCAGATTCAAAAGGCGTTTAAATATATCCATCGCTTTCCTTCAAATAGTCTCGACTCTTTTCTAAAAAATTTCTTCGTGCAAAAATCCTGCATGGAAGTTTGCCGGCAAGAGCCAGTATGTTAGAGCACATTAGTGACGTTGCTTTTGCATAAGGGTCAAGGCCATCTGCGCTACCCGTCTTGCCGCTCCCGGTTGGCCGAGTTTTTCCCGAAGCAGGGAAAGCTCTTCCTGCACGGCCTTTCGCCGTCCGGAATCGTTCAGGATCGACAGGACTTCTGCTGCAATACGATTCGGATTCGCCTCGTGCTGTATCAACTCCGGAGCCACGGTTTTCCCTGCCACGATATTAACGAGACCGATATGCTCGACGGAAATCAGCATTCTGCCGATGATGTAGGTAAGTGAGGAAACGCTGTAAATGACAATCAGGGGCGTGCCTAAAAGAGCCGTTTCCAGAGTGGCTGTTCCGGAGACCACCACGGCGACATCGGCAGCGGCAACGGCATCATAAGTTGCGCCCTGAATCAGCTTTACTTCCGGAGAATTTTCCTTTGCAATCAGACCGCTTATCCACTCCATGTCCAGAGTGTCAGCCACCGGCAGCAGGAACTGAATCGATTTTATGTTTTCCTTCAGGATTTGCGCGGCTTTCAACATGTTCGGGAGGAGCCTGTTTACCTCTCCTTTCCGGCTTCCCGGCAGCAGTGCCACAGTCGGCACGTTCTCCTGCAGTCCAAGACGGCTCAGCGTTTCACTTCGAGAAGTATTCGGCCGGACGACATCCAGCAGGGGATGACCGACAAAAAACGCATCAACACCCGCTTGCCGATAGATCGCCTCTTCAAAGGGAAGAATGACGGCCATCCGGTCCACAACCCTGCGAATGGTTTGAATCCTGCCCTTTCGCCAGGCCCAGATCTGGGGTGAGATATAATAAAGAACAGGGATGCCGTTTTTCTTTGCCGATCGGGCGAGGGGAAGATTGAAGTCCGGATAATCAATAAGAATGACAAGATCAGGCTTCAGGGAGCGCATGGATTTTTTGAGGCGTTTCATTACGCCCAAAATCATCCTCAACTTGGGCAACACTTCGGTCAAACCGACGACAGCCATATCGGCAACATTAGCCCACAAGTCGACACCGGCCGCCTTGAGTTTGCCACCTCCGACTCCGTAAAAATGGAGTCCCGGTTCTTCCGACTTCATTTCCCTGACCAGTTGAGCTCCGTGAAGATCTCCGGAGGCTTCACCTGCTACGATGAGTATACGCTTTTTATTCACGGGAAGGCTTCACTTATCACTTGGGGTCTGACAGAACTGCTTCAAGAGAAATGATCGGTTTGGTTCCGGCCAATCGCTAGAAAGAGGCGCTAACGGCAAACGCCTCTTTCCGAAAGACTGATAAAATCGACAAAGTGACGAACCTCGGGAGTATCAGCCACAGTCTGTCGAACCTTCTCAATAGCGTCTTCACGCAGCATGTTTGAACGAAAGACAATCTGATAGGCCTCTTTAAGAGCGGAAATTGTCTCGCTGCTGAAGCCCCGGCGTTTCAACCCGATGAGATTGAGTCCATAGAGTCTGGCATGGTTGCCTGCCGCAGTAACATAGGGGGGAACATCCTGAGTAACCGCCGATGCCCCTCCGATAATGGAATGCGCCCCTATTCTAGTAAACTGATGAACACCCACCATCCCGCTGATTATGGCATAATCATCCACGTGAATATGACCTGCAAGGTGAGAAGCGTTTGACATAACGATATGATTTCCCAGTTTGCAATTATGGGCCACATGACAATAGGCCATGATAAGATTGTGATCACCGATAATGGTGACCCCGATATCCGCCGACGTAGCCCGGTTAATGGTTACATATTCACGAAATACGTTATAATTTCCGATAACCACTCTCGTTTTCTCGCCCCGGAACTTGAGATCCTGGGGATCGCCGCCAATAGAACAAAAAGGGGAAATACGGCATCCCTCGCCGATATCAGTATCCTTTTCAATAAAGACATGCGATCCGAGAACGGTATTTTTGCCGATGGTCACACCAGGACCGATAATGCTGTATGGTCCGATTTCCACACCTTCAGCCAAGACGACATCAGGTGATACAATTGCAGTAGAATGAACACTCATTTTAACTCGTTTTTCCTTTTTTCCTTAATTTTCCAGACTTTATTTCTATGCTTCCTTTTTCAGGCCCGAATGCTTTTCAAGGGCATCGATCCGTTTCAGAAGATCATTCAGAGAGCGGCGTATTTCAGGAATCTTCGGGAGAACCGCCACCATACGCAACCAGTTGCGATGGGGCTGGCAGGGCGATCCGGATACAACTGTATTGCTGGGCACGTCTTCATGAACGCCGCTTTGCGCACCAACCATAACGTAATCGCCGATTTCCAGGTGACCCACAAGTCCCGCCTGCCCTCCCAGAATCACGCTTTTTCCCAGCCGGGTGCTCCCGGATATCCCGACCTGAGAAACAATGATCGATTTTTCTCCGATCACGACATTGTGGGCGATCTGAACCAGATTATCGATCTTTACTTCCTGCTGAATCCAGGTCTTTCCGAGAGTGGCCCGGTCAATGGTTGTATTGGCCCCGATCTCCACATCGTCATCGATCTGAACGATCCCTACCTGAGGGATCTTCATGTTATCGCGTCCCGGATTTGCAAAACCGAACCCGTCGCTGCCCACCACGACACCGGCATGGAGAATCACACGCCTTCCGATAAGACAACGCGGATAAACGCATACATTAGGGTATAAGATGGAGTTCTCGCCGACGACCACTTCCCGACCGATATAAACTCCCGGATGAAGGACCACGCCGCCGCCGATCTTTGCTCCTCGGCCTATATAGACGCCCGGATAGACAGCAGCAGTGGAAGAAATCTCGGCGCCCTCTTCGACAAACGCTTGCGGACTTATGCCTTGGGGTTCCTTCTCTTCAGGATTAAACAATGTAAGTAACTTACCCAACGACACATAAGGATCGTCCACCTGAATAAGATTCATACCGGAACTCTCAGTATTTCTGGAAACCAGAACGGCCGATGCTTTTGTCGTTTGCAGCTTTTTCTCATATTGCGGGTTGGCGATAAAAGAAATATCTCCCGGTCCGGCTTCATCGATCCCACGAATTGATTCTATGAGAATTCCACCATCCCCGACAACCTTGCCACCTAGAAATAGGGCAATTTCATTAATCGTTTTTTTCACCGCTTAAACTAAACTCCTTTGAAGCAGGAATCTCGATTCAATCAATCCTGCTTGTCCGAACATCTATTTCTTCGGTTTATATGTGCGATTAAATTCGTCAATGACCCGGCTTGTCAGATCATTCTCCTTTGCATAATAAGGGAAGGGAATTGTTCCGACATCAAAAATTGCCGTATATTTTTCTTTCTCTCCGATTTTGCTGATAACTTTCATGATTTCCGGCAGCATCGCCTTGGAAAGTTCCTGGTCCCGGTTCTGCAACTCTTCGTTTGCATCCTTCACCAACAGCTGATAATCTCGAAATTTCTTCTGATAGGAATTTTCTCTCTCTTTTAAGGCTGTCTCCGTCAGTATGGAACGCTGCTTTTCCAGATCGTCCTTAAGCTTTTTTAGTTCCGCTTCCTTTGCCTGAATCTGAACCTTGTTTTTTTCAAAAGCCTTTTTAAATTCTTCCGAAGCTTTTTTCCCTGCTTCGGAATTGATCATGATTCCTCTGACATCCACAAACCCGATTTTTTCCGCCGCCGCAACTCCCGCCGCCGAACAAAGAAAAAACAATCCCAAAATCAAAGGAAAAACCTTTAAAACTTTATTTTTCATGAGTAACTCCCCCTTAAGAAATAATCTTGCTTTTTACATAAACATCCCGATGGTAAATTCCCAACGGCTTGACGGTTCATCGTCCTTCTTGTCCAGAACATATCCCCATTCAAGCCGAAGAGGCCCGATGGGGGAATACCAGCGGATGCCGAGCCCCGCGGTCCGACGCAAGTCGTCGAGATGGTATTTGCCGTCATCCCAGGCATTTCCGGTATCGAAGAAAATGACGCCTTTCATGCCGGCATTTTTGATCAAGGGGAAGATGAAATCAAGGTTGACATTGAACATCGTCGTACCGCCGATGACATCGTCCGTTACAGGATCCTTCGGCCCAACATTGCGCAAACCGCG